>CAZZKQ010000020.1:0-16585 GCA_964654875.1 uncultured Verrucomicrobiota bacterium
TCCAGGCCAACATCCGGGCGTCGATGGCCTTCCATCGGCGCCAGTTGTTGATGGGATGTTTGCCGCCACAGCCGATCACGGCGTGCCACAGCAGGCAGGACCAGCCGTGGGGTCGATGACAGGGTTCCCAGTCACGGGAACACCGGTCCCCTCCCGAGCAGAAGATGCTCTGGTCATGATAGAAGCTCGCTAGGGGGAACCGCTCCGACAGGCCCGGGAGAGAGGGCATGACCTTGATGGAATGGCAGTAGAGGACGTCGGGCTGGAACGTCGCCACGGCCTTCTCGAGGGCGGCCTGCCGCTCCGGCATCGGCAGGGCCTCGCGGACCCGGAACACGGGACACTCCACCAGGGAGGGATGCTCGTCATGGTAGGCCAAGGCCACGTCGTGTCCGGCCTTCCCCAGCCAGGAGCAGGTCTCGACGACCATGCGGTTCAGTCCTCCGGTGTGGGGACTGGCGCTGTCGCTGATGAACAGGATCCGCAAGGAGCCAAGGGTTTCCGAGCGTGGGATGGGGTGTCAATCGAGGCTTTGCCGTGGAGGTGTTACCCGGGCCGGACCGCGGTTGTCCGACCCACCTTGGCAGGCTGTCGACCGGATGGGTGCTCCCCCGAGTTTCCGGTTCCTTCTGGGTCGATGGGGCATAGACTGACCCTCCCGTTGGAATCCTGTCATGCCCGAGGCCAGCAACATCGTGGATCTCCGGAAGCTTCTGGCCGAGCGCTTTGGGGCAGCGGTCCAGCTTCGGAAGGCGACCACGCCGGAGGCCATCCCCACAGGCATCCCGGCGCTGGATTCCCTCCTGGAGGGCGGTTGGCCGAAGGGCGGGGTCTCCGAACTGGTTGGGCACGGCGTCGGCTCGGGTGTCGTACAGGTCCTGCATGCCTGGATCCGTCAGACCGCCCAGGAAGGGCAGTTCCTCGCTGTGGTCGATGCCGCGGACAGCCTCGATGTGGACGCCCTGGAATCCCAGATGCTCGCACGCATCCTCTGGGTGCGGGCACGGAGTGCGGATGAGGCCCTGCGCGCCGCGGATCTCCTGCTGCGGGATCGGAACTTCCCCCGGGTCGTGATCGATCTGAAGCCCTGCCCGACCAAGGCCTTGGCGCGGATCTCCGGCAGCCTCTGGCATCGGTTCCGTCGGCTGACGGAACACCACGGCACCACGGCGCTCGTGCTGACCCCCTCACCCCTGATCTCTGGTGCCATGTGTCGGGTCCAGGTCTCGGTGGATCCGCGGCTGGATCGGCTCCACCCGGATCCGGAGGCCGTTCTGGAGTCCCTGCGGTTCGACCTGGTGCGATCGGGCGTCCTGCAGGCGGGGCAGGACCGGCGGATGGCGGGATGAAGGAAACGATGGCCATGACACCCCTTTTTGCCGTCCTGCATCTCCCGGAGTTCCCGCTCCAGTCGGCCCTGCGGCATCAGCCCGAGCTGTGGGACCAGCCCATCGCCCTGATGGACCCCGCCCATCGCGTCGCCCGTGTGATCGCGGCCACGCCTGGCGCGCGGGCGGCCGGGGTGGTCGAGGGCTTGATGACACCCCAGGCACTGGCGCGCTGCCGGGAGTTGCTGATCCGCCCCCGATCCGTCGAGGGGGAAGCCGCCACGATGGATGCGATCGTGCAGGTGGCTTTTGGGTTCTCGCCGGCCATCGAGGACACGGCTCCAGGGTTGCTGACCCTGGATCTGCGCGGCCTTCCCGGTCTTCTGGATGTGTCCCAGCGCCAAGCCTGGGCGGAGCGGTTGAAGGGGGCCATCGACACGCTGGGACTCCGATCCCGGGTGGGGGTGGGTCCCACGCCGAATGTGGCCCGGTTGGCGGCGCTCTGGTCGGAGAAGGTCTTCGTGGTGGAGGATGCCACCGGGTTTGTCTCGACGCTGCCCATCGCGGCATTGGAACCCACCGCCCATGTGGCCGAGATCCTGGGACAGTGGGGCGTCCGGACCGTGGGCAAGTTCCTGGCCTTGGGCCGTGCGGATCTGGCCGATCGCCTGGGGCTTGAAGCCCTGGCGCTGTTTGCGTCGGCCTCGACCACATCGGTCCGTCCTGTCCGACAGATCCGTCCCCCGGAACGGTTCGAGGAATTCTGGGAGTTCGACCCGGCTGTGGAGACGCTGGAGCCGCTGTTGTTCCTGTGCCGTCGCTTCACCGATTCCTTCGCCCAGCGGCTGGAGGCGTTAGGGCTGGCGGTGGAGCACTTGGTTCTGCGCCTGCGGTTGGAGTCGGGACAGGACCACCGAAGACGTCTCCGTCTTCCCGAGCCTGCCCGACGTACCGAGGCCCTGTTCCAGTGCCTGCAGACGTATCTCGAGACCCTCAGGACGGAGGCGCCGGTGGTGGGAATGGAGCTCTCCCTGGAACCCACCCGGCCACGCCAGCGTCAGTTCAGCCTGTTCGAGGCGGCGGTCCGGGATCCCCACCAGTTCCAGGAGACCCTCGCACGGTTGAGTGCCCTCGTGGGGGGTGACCGGGTAGGCAGTCCTGTGCGGGAGGATTCCCACCGGACGGATGCCTTCCGGCTGGTCAGTCCGGACTTCGACAATGCCCCGACCGTGGAGTCCCGTCCCGGACGATGGCTGCAGGCCTCCACTCCGATGAGACGTCTCCGTCCGCCATCCCCGGCGCGTGTGGAGATCCGGGTCCTCGGTGGCGCCTCGACGACCTCCATCGCCCCCCCCGACCTTGCGTCGAGGCTCACCCCAGATCGTGTGTCGGCCCTGTTGTCGCCCACATTCCGCAAAGACGGTGGCGAGCCGATCCCGGCTCCGGGCCCCTCGGTTTCCAGGCCCACCGAACCTCGTCAGATCTCTGCATCCCAGCCTGTCTTCGTTTCGAGTCCGGTGGCCTCGGGACGGATCCGTCGCGTGCAGGGTCCGGTGCGGCGTTCGGGACACTGGTGGGAGGCCCAGGCGTGGGTGGAGGAGGCGTGGCAGGTCGAGACCGACCGGGGCCAGGTCCTCAGTCTGGTCTGTCGTGAGGGGTGCTGGACGGTGGACGCCGTGGCCGACTGAGATCGAGAAAGGATCCGGATGCGCCCTGGCCCCATGCTTCGCAAACGAACCTGTTCCTGTCTGTGGCCCCGCCCCCTTGGCGTGCTGTTCCCATGAGCTACGTCGAACTCCATGCACGCAGTGCGTTCAGCTTCCTCCGGGGCGGCTCACTGCCGGATGTGCTGGTGACAGAGGCGGCCCGTCTTGGAATCCCTGCGGTGGCGATGACGGACCGCATGGGCGTCCCGGGCGTGCCACGATTCCACAGGGCCGGCCGGGAGGCTGGGGTCCGGGGCATCGTCGGCGCGGAACTCGCGATGGAGGACGGCAGCGTCCTCCCGGTGTTGGTCGAGAACCGGATGGGGTATCAGAACCTATGCCGATGCCTCACCCAGGCGCATCTGCGGTCGGCCAAGGGGACGGGCACGGTCCGCTGGGACGAGCTGCCGGAATTCGCCAGCGGCCTGGTCGCCCTGACCGGCGATGAGGAGGGTCCACTTCGTCGGGCGCTGCTGGGAGCCCGCGATGCGGGTTCGGGCGGGGAACAGGCCGGGAGGCTCCTCGACCGATTGACCGCGGCCTTTGGTTCGTCAGGCGTCTTCGTCGAGCTCCAGCGACACCATCTCCCGGGCGAGTCCCGGTGGAACCGTGTCCTCATCGAGCTGGCCCGCAGCTGTCGCCTGCCATTGCTCGCCACCCAGGCCGTGACCCATGCCACCCCAGAGGAGCGGCCGGTGGTCGATGTCTTCACCTGCCTCCGCCATCACGTCACGCTGGATGCGGCAGGTGTCCGGTTGACCCCCAATGCCGAGCGTCACCTCAAGGGAGCGGAGGCCATGGGAGCCCTCTTCGCCGATCTTCCCGAGGCGGTGGCCCACACGGTGGACCTGGCGGCACGCCTGCGGTTCGAGCTCACGGACCTTGGCTACGAATTCCCTCGGTTCCCGGTCGGCCCCGGCGAGACCATGGAAGGGGTGCTTGAGGATTGGGCGTATCGGGGTGCCCGACAACGCTATGGCGGCCGGATCCCGGACAAGGTGGAACGACTTCTCGTCAAGGAACTGGACCTCATCCATCGGCTTGGATTCGACGGCTACTTCCTGATCGTTGCGGATCTGGTCCGGTACTGTCGGGAGCATGGCATCCTGGCCCAGGGGCGGGGCAGCGCCGCGAACAGCGCGGTCTGCTTCTGTCTCGGTGTCACCGCCGTGGATCCGGTGCGGTTTGATGTGCTGTTCGAGCGGTTCCTGAGCGAATCCCGAAAGGGCTGGCCCGACATCGACATCGACCTCCCCAGCGGAGACCAGCGGGAACAGGTCATCCAGGAGGTCTATCGGCGTTATGGACCCCATGGCGCGGCCATGACCGGGACGATCATCACCTACCGTGGGCGCAACACCGCCCGCGAACTCGGGAAGGTCCTGGGGCTGCCGATGGATGTGGTGGATCGGTTCAATGCCCTGTTCTCGGGAGGCGATTTCCCGCACACGCTCGA
This sequence comes from uncultured Verrucomicrobiota bacterium, assembly GCA_964654875.1. Taxonomy (GTDB): domain Bacteria; phylum Verrucomicrobiota; class Verrucomicrobiia; order Limisphaerales; family UBA9464; genus UBA9464. The sequence goes on from CAZZKQ010000020.1 coordinate 4,491, forward strand.
GTTCGAGGCCCAGCTGGAGAAGGCGGGCCTGCCGGCCTCCCATCCACGGGTTCCCGCCTTCGCGGCGTTGTACCGCCGGATCAGCGGACTGCCCCGGCATATCGGGCAGCACTCGGGGGGCATGATCATCGCCCGCGATCCACTGAACCAGCTGGTACCCCTCGAGAACGCCTCGATGCCGGGGCGGGTCGTGGCCCAGTGGGACAAGGACGACTGTGAGGACCTCGGCATCATCAAGATCGATCTCCTGGGCCTCGGGATGATGGCGGCGCTGCAGGACACGGTCGCACTGTGTGCCCAGAGGGGTCACCCCATCGATCTTGCCCATCTTCCGGAGAACGATCCGGCGACGTTCGAGCTGATGCGGCGGGCGGATACCATCGGCGTCTTCCAGATCGAGAGCCGTGCCCAGATGGCGACGCTGCCCCGGATGCGGCCGGAGCGGTTCTACGATCTCGTCATCGAGATCGCGATCATCCGGCCCGGTCCGATCGAGGGAGGGCTGGCCCATCCATATCTGGCCCGACGCAACGGGGAGGAGCCGGTCACCTATTTCGGCGGGGACGAACGGCTGAAGCCGATCCTGGGGCGGACCCTGGGGGTACCCCTGTTCCAGGAGCAGATGCTCGCCATGGCGATGGTGATGGCGGATTTCAGCGGATCCGAGGCCGAGGAACTGCGTCGTGCCCTCAGCTTTCATCGGTCGAACGAGAAGATGTTCCGGGCTACCGCCAAGCTCCGGGCGGCCATGGACCGTTCCGGAGTGGATCCCGGGGTGGCCGAGCAGATCGTCGACGCCGTCGGATCCTTTGCCCTCTACGGGTTCCCGGAATCCCATGCGATCAGCTTCGCCCATCTCGCCTACGCGAGCGCCTATCTCAAGACCCACCGTGCACCCGAGTTCTACTGCGCGCTCCTGAACAACCAGCCCATGGGGTTCTATTCGCCGGCCACGCTGGTCCGGGACGCCCGGAAGCATGGTGTCCCGGTCCGGCCGGTCAGCATCCGGGACTCCGACTGGGACTGTGGTGTCGAGGCGGACGGGGGGCTTCGGCTGGGGTTCCGGCAGGTGCAGGGGCTCCGACACGAAGTGGTGCTCCGTCTGGTGGTGGAACGGAGCCGTGAACCGTTCCGTTCCTTGGACGATCTCCGTCGTCGGGTCCCGCTCCGGGCCGAGGAACTCCGTCAGCTGGCGGCCCTCGGGGCGTTGAATGACCTGGCCCCACATCGGCGTGCCGCGTTGTGGGAGGTGGAACGACGGCGCGGGGACGACCTGTTGGAGGCCAGTGGCGCGTCCTCCGCAGGGGAACGTCCGGTGCCGCTGGCCCCGATGACCCCGATGGAGCGGATGGGGGCCGACTATTCCGGGATGCGGCTCACGACCGGGCCCCATCCGATGGCCTTGATCCGGGATCGGTTCCCGGATCTCTGGCGGGCCGAGGAGCTGTCGTCGGCACGGGATCGGGAACGGGTCTGGGTTGGGGGTCAGGTCATCTGTCGACAGCGTCCGGGTACGGCGAAGGGGGTCTGCTTTGTCAGCCTGGAGGACGAGACCGGCATCACCAATGTCATCGTCTCTCCCACCCAGTTCGAGGCGGAGCGTCTGACGATCACCCAGGAGCCCTTCCTCGCGGTGCTGGGGGAGGTCCAGCGACGTGGGGCCACGGTCCACGTGAAGGCCCAGAGGATCGAGCGTCTGGAGGCCGCTCCGATGGCATCTCCGGCCTCGCATGACTTCGGTTGAGGATCTGGCGAATGCCAGGCGAATCCCGACTTTGAATTCCCTGGTGCGCCTGCTACATCCTGAAGATCGATGAACGGTTCCTCCCTAGGCCTCCTCATGGCCGCAAGCCTCGCAGCCGGCCTATTCCTCGTCGGATGTGGCGGCGATTCCTCGTCCGATGCCGACGGTCATTCCGAGGGTAGCCACGGGCATACGGCCAAGTATGGCGGCAAGCTGGTGGAACTGGGTCGGCACGAGGCCAATCTCGAGTTCGTCTTCGTGCCCGCTGAAGGCCGTCTGACCGCCTACGCCCTCGACGCCCACGCAGAGAATTTCGTCCGGCTGCCGATCGAGGGGATCACGGTACAGGTCACGGTGAACGGAGCGGAACAGACCCTGGTTCTGCGCCCGATCGGCAATCCCGCGACCGGTGAGAAGCCGGGCGACACCTCCCAGTTCCAAGGCACGGCGGATGGATTGAAGGCCGCCACCCGCATCGAAGTCCTTGTGAAGGAGCTTCCGTTCAAGTCCAAGCAGTTCCGGGACATCCGGACGACACTTCCCTGATGAAACCCCAAACCGTCGCCGCTCTCCTCGCCCTGGCTGGTCTCTCGACCGGTGTGGCCCAGCAGCCCCCACGTGGGGAACCGATCAAGCCGCTGGCACCGAAGGGGCAGCCGATCAAGCCAGCCGATCCAGCGGCCCCCGCGAAGGGGCCTGCATCGGAAGCCTCAGCCCCGGGTGCCGAGGCGAAGGCGGACGGCCAGCTCGTGGTCGGCTTCGACAAGCTCAGCAGCTTCAAATACGACGTCCCCGACGAGAATCCCGACAGTCCGTTCGCCAAAGGCAAGGACCCGGACACCCAGATTCCCGAGACCATCAAGGCCTTCAGCGGCAAGCGGGTTTCCCTCAAAGGATTCATGTTGCCCCTCAAGGTGGAGCAGGGGCTGGTCACGGAACTCCTGATCATGCGCGATCAGTCCATGTGCTGCTTTGGCACTGTGCCCAAGATCAACGAGTGGGTCTCGGTCCGGATGACGGGCAAGGGCATCAAGCCGGTCATGGATCAGGCCGTCTCCCTCGTCGGCACCCTCAAGGTGGGAGCGATCCGCGAGAATGGCTATCTGGTGGGCATCTACCAGATGGACGGCGAGCGGATGGATGGCCCTGTGGGGCTCTGAGACTGCCTCCGTTCCAACCCCGGCGATGCGTGCGCGGGTGGCGCCACGATCGCTGCGGGTCCTGTTGGAGGTCAGACCAGTCCCGTTGTCTCCGGGAATCCGCAGACCACGTTCATGGACTGCACCGCCTGGCCGCTGGCGCCTTTGATCAGGTTGTCCTCCGCGCTCACGACGATCAGCCGTCCCGTCCTCGGATCGAGGCGCCAGGCGAGTTCGAGCACGTTGGTGCCCACGACGTTCTTGGTGTCGGGCAGGGACTTGCCCTCGAGCACCCGGACGAACGGTTCGTTGGCGTAGGCCGCGCGATAGCACTCGGTGATCGCTTCACCCAGACGCGTGGTCTCCTCCGGGGTGGCGAAATGCTGGGCCGGGGCCAGGTAGAGCGTCGTCAGGATGCCCCGGTTGACCGGGATCAGGTGAGGGGTGAACTGGATCGTGACCGGCTCCCCGGCGGCGACGGCGAGTTCCTGCTCAATCTCCGAAAGGTGCCGGTGCTTGGGAATGCCGTACGGGCGGAGGCTCTCATTGCATTCCACGAAGAGGTAGTCGATCTCAGCCTTCCGACCCGCGCCGCTGACCCCGCTCATGGAGTCGGCGATGATGCCGGTGGGCTTGATGAGCTTGGCCCGCAACAGGGGCAGGGTGGGCAGCAGGATGCTCGTGGGGTAGCAGCCTGGGGAGGCGATCAGGCGGCTTTCAGGCAGGCGGCTGCGATAGACCTCCGGAAGCCCGTAGATCGCCTTGGATAGGAGATCGGGTGCCGGATGGTCATGGGCATAGAATTCCTCGTAGACCGCGGCGCTGCGCAGTCGGAAATCGGCGCTCAGGTCGATCACCGTGGCCCCACCTTCGAAGAGCGGACGGGCGTACTCGGCGGCGACCCCGTGGGGCAGGGCGAGAAAGACGATGTCGGCCTCCTTGGCGAGGTCCGCCGGCTTAGGATCACTGAACTTGAGCTGACGCGACCGCGGATGGCTGGCGAAGCGGGGGAAGATCTGGGCGAGGCTCTGTCCGGCGTTGGACCGGGACGTGACCGCCACGAGGTCGACCCCGGGGTGGTTGAGGAGCAGGCGGACGAGTTCCTCGCCGGAGTAGCCGGAGGCGCCGACGATGGCGACACGGGGACGGGTGTTCTGGAATCGCATGGGATTTGGTGGCGTGGACTGTGGAACAGACGGCGGCAATCAGTGGGGGAAGGGCACGGGTTGGGTCCACAAAAAAACCCTGCTGGAAGGCCAGCAGGGTTGATGTGGGCGGAGCCGGCTCAGCGCTTGCTGAACTGGAACCGACGACGAGCGCCGGGCTGACCGTACTTCTTGCGCTCGCGCATACGGGAGTCGCGGGTCAGGAGCTTCTCGGTCTTCAGGAGCGGGCGAAGGGCCGCATCGCTGGCGAGCAACGCACGGGCGATGCCGTGGCTGCAGGCGCCTGCCTGACCATTCGGGCCGCCACCGGCCACGTTGATGTGGACGTCGAACTTGCCCGTGGTGGACGTCGCCGTTAACGGCTGGGTCACCTGCAGGCGGAGGGACTCGACGGGGAAGTAGACCTCGAAGGAGCGGCCATTCACCGTGATGGTGCCCGACCCGGGAGCGATCCGAACGCGGGCCACAGCGGTCTTGCGGCGGCCGGTTCCAAGGAATTGAGTGGAGGACATGGGAAATCAGGATTCCGAGATTCAGCCAGCGTAGGTCATCTGGGCCGGTTGTTGGGCGGCATGCGGATGGACGCTGCCCGCGTAGACCTTGAGCTTGGTGTACAGCTGGTCACCCAGTCGGTTCTTCGGGAGCATCCCACGGACGGCGTGCTCGACGAGGCGCTCGGGGTGTTTCTGGCGGATCTGGTTCACGGTGCGGCGCTTCTCGCCACCCTTCCATCCGGAGTACGTCATGTACTGCTTGTCGGACTCCTTCTTGCCGGTCAGCACCACCTTCTCGGCGTTGATGACCACCACGAAGTCACCCGCATCGAGATGGGGGGCGAAGGTGGGCTTGTCTTTGCCACGCAGCGCATCGGCAACCTGGCAGGCCAGACGACCGAGGACGGCTCCGTTGGCATCAATGATCCGCCACTGACGGCGCTGGATATCTACTTTGGGAAGGAAAGTCTTCATGCAACCCGCAAAAGGAACGGGATTCCTACCAAAAGAGGGGGGAGGGTCAACGGTTTTTCCGGAAAAATCTTGGAAGCGAGGCTCATGCCCCCCCTCCCGGAGCCGCTGTTTTGGGGTCCGGAGCCGCCAAAAACCGTCTCACAGCCTCACAATCCCGCGTCGGCTCCTGACAGGCCGATCCCGAGCAACAGTAGGCGAGGGTGAACTCCTCGTTCACCGGCAGCGCCCGGTCGGAGGCCTCCACCAGACCGAGGTTTCCGAGGATCACCCGGTGGGGTTCGAACACGCCATGCGCCGCCCGGAGCAGGGCCGCTGTGCTGCCGCAGGAGGGATCCCCGACCAGCACCACCCGCTTGGGTTCCTGCATCGCGAAGTCCAGCGCCAGCAACAGATGGGGCACCGCCTGGGGATATTGGTGCAGGCGCTGTGCGAACAGTCGAATGGCCCGTTCGGCGGTCTGACGCCAGTCCGCCCGACCACAGATCGCCGACAGCCGCAGCAGCGCCAACGCCGCGACACTGTTGCCGGACGGTTCCGCCCCGTCGTAGTCCTCCTTGGTTCTCAGGATCAGGTCCGGGGCCTCCGCCGCCGTCTGCCAGAATCCTCCTGCCACCGTGTCCTGGAACCGCTCGATCATCACCTCCGCCAGTTCCGTGGCGAACTCGAGGTGCCCCGGGATCAACGTGGCCTCGTACAGGTCGATCACCCCCTGGAGCAGATTCGCATAGGCATCCAGCCACTGTGTCGATTCCCGACGTCCATCACACCAGGAGTTCGAGAGCGTCCGGGTCTCCGCATCCCAGGAATGCATCCGGAGGAACTGCAGCGCCCGCTCGGCGGCCTCCCGGAACTCGGGTTCGTCGAGAAGGACCGACGCCCGCGCCAGCGCCCCGATCATCATCCCGTTCCACGACGTCAGGATCTTGTCATCCCGATGGGGCCGCGGTCGCTGGTTCCGGATCCCGACCAGCTTCTCGCGAGCCGAAGCGAGGAGCACGGCCTCGGCCTCGCTGAGGGCGGTGTCGACAAGTCTCAGCACATTCTGTCCGGGAAGGGGGTCCGGGTCGGAGTGGTCGAGGAAGTTGCCCTGCCCGGTGATTCCGAAATGCCGGATCGCCACGGCCGCCTCTTCCGCGGACAGGGCCGCGCGGACCTCCGCCTCGGTCCAGCAGTAGAAGCGTCCCTCCTTGCCCTCCGAATCCGCATCCTCCGCCGAGAAGAATCCCCCCTCCGGATGGGTCATGTCCCTCAACACATACCGGAGTGTCGCACGAGCGACCTCGCCATGACGCGATGGGCCGCTGGCCAGTTGGGTGTCGAGGTAGAGCTGAACCAGCTGGGCCTGGTCATAGAGCATCTTCTCGAAATGCGGGACCCCCCAGTGCTCGTCCACCGAGTACCGGGCAAACCCGCCGCCCAATTGGTCCTGGATCCCGCCAGCCGCCATGGCCGTGCAGGTGTGTTCCGCGGCCTGTATCGCATAGGGATCGGCGAAACGTCGGCCGAATCGCAGCAGGAACAGCGGCTGGCTGGGACGCGGAAACTTGGGCGCCGTCCCAAACCCGCCATTCACCGGATCGTATTCCTGCAGGAACGTCTGACCGGCTCCGTGCAGTTCGCGTTCGCCGGCTGGGTAGGCGTTGTCGGCACTGTGGGTGAGGAGGGACCGGAGCTGGTCGGTCAGCTGCCGGGCGGACTCCAGGAGATCGGAACGCCGGGTCGTCCAAAGCTCATGGATCCGGTCCAGTACCTCAGGGAACCCGGGGCGACCCTGACGGCTCTCCGGCGGCCAGTACGTCCCGCCAAAGAACGGCTGGCGGTCCGGCGTAAGAAACACATTGAGCGGCCAGCCCCCGCCGCCGGAGGTCGACTGGACGAACAGCATGTGGATCTTGTCGAGGTCCGGTCGTTCCTCACGATCCACCTTGATGCTCACAAACCGCTCGTTGAGCAGTTGGGCGACGGCGTCATTGGCGAACGTCTCCCGCTCCATGACGTGGCACCAGTGGCACGTGGAGTATCCGATGCTTAGGAAGATGGGCCGGTCGAGGGTCCGTGCCCGTTCGAAGGCCTCCTCGCCCCAGGGAAGCCAGTCGACCGGGTTGTGCGCATGCTGCCGGAGGTAGGGCGAGGCCTCGGCTCCCAGCCGGTTGGCGGGTCGGGGTGTCGATTCGGAAGCGGAGGGTGCATTCACCGCCGGGGATCATGATCCCGATCCGGTCGGGTGGAAACCCCGAGCTCGGGACACGGGCACGCTTCGGTCAGTCCAACGGAGGGACAGGGCGTGTTTCAGGCTCCCATGCCTACGGCGCGGTCCACCGCATTTTCCGGACGGGCACGAAGGCGGAATCGATGAGTTCGATCCGCATCTCCGGCGCCGAGGTCGGAACCAGAGATGAAAGCGTCTTCTGTCGGATCTCCTCGGTCACGAGGCTCTTGAGAACCTCGAGACGCATCCGGTTGATGGAGATTTCGGGTGGAAATCCGTGGTACTTTCCGGGGTTGTTTAACCGGTCTGTCGCTTCAATCGCCACCTGTTCCCCGGTCGCTTTGAGCAGCTCCGCGAGGTATTCTACGCGCCGTTCGTAGGAGTTTGCTGCTTCTTGCGATCGGTTGCGCCGATCGTCCCAGGCCCTGTTGTTCACGAGGCTGGCCAATTCGTTCGCCAGATTCTTCGCTTCGGCCGGATCGGCGCTGGCCGCGACGATCTCAATGACGGCGGTGCCACGGTATTGGCTGACACGGATCCGGCTCCGGAGGCGCTCGATGCAGCCCTCCCGCCCTAGGCCCCAACGCGACTTCAGTTCGTAAGCATCGATCAAGGTTTGAAGGTTCGCCTCGCATTTCACCGATTCCAAGAATGTCGTGAGCCAGTAGGGATCATACGGGGCCGGGTTGCCCTGTGAATTGGGCGCCGTGTCCACCCGGATCCGGGCGGTGGCGACGTACAGGCGTGGGGCGAGAAGCGTGGGCGCCGCGACCACGGTCACGCCGACGAGGAGAGCGCCAAGGGTCAGGGCCAGGATCCAGCGTCCCAGGCCGCGGAGCGGGGATGACGGGTTTGGATCGCCGTGCAGCAGCCGCTTCACGCGGTGCGACATCGACCCATCCGTGGCGGCGAGCTGCCATCCGCCGGAGATGTGGACCTGTTCGGCGAGCGTCACCAGGGCTGAGGCCAGCGAACGGCCTTCGCCCTGGACCCCTCGGACCAGGTCGTCACACCGATGTTCGCGTTCCCGGCGGATCTGTTCCGAGACCCACCAGACCGCGGGATGGTAGAAGAGGACGGTCTCCGCGACCCGCTGCAGCAGGTTGATCAGGTAGTCGTGACCCCGGACATGGGCCAGTTCATGCAGGAGGAGCGCCTCGATCTGGGTTCCCGGGAACGTCTGGAGCAGGCCGATCGGGAGGAGGATCACAGGACGCAGCCATCCGATGACCAGCGGCCCCTGGACCCGGGCGGATTCGCGCAGGCGAACCGGTCGGCTGACCCCAAGGGTCTGGGCGAGGGTCTGGCAGCGGTCCTGCCAGGATTGGGGTGCGGGGTTCGACAGACAGGTGGCGAGGCGTCGGACCTGCCACCAGCCACCGGCGAGCCGGATCCCGAAGACCAGCACCCCGACCAGCCAGGCCCAGGTGATCCAGACCAACCCATTCTGACGAAGGACTGAGGGGGCTGTACTGACGGCAAGCTGCGGAGCCTGCCGTAGGGGCGTGTTTCCAACGGCCTCTGCCGTCAGGAATGAGATCGGCGTCAGCGTGAGGGTCAGGAACGTCATCACCGGGGCGGCGGCCATGAGCGTCAGGGTTCCGCAGGCGAGCGTGTGGCGTTCCCGGGCGGGGGCGTTTCGGAGCACCCGCAGCGCCAAGGCCAGGGCTGCGGCCAGGACGGTGCCCTGCCACAGGAAGTGGAGGAGGACGCGGGCCATGGTGATGGCCAGTGGACCGGAGAGTTCGGCGACCAGGGAGTTCATGCGCGGGAGGTGTCGAGGGTGTTGAGGAGTTGGCGCAGTTCACCGAGTTCCTTCCGGGAGGGCTTCCGGCCGGCGAGGGCGTGCATCACGAGTTTCTGGGCGGATCCGCCGAAGGCCCGGTCGAGGAGATCGTCCACCAGCTGCCGCTGGGTCGCCTCTTCGGGTTGGGCCGGGGAGAAGACGTGGGTCCGCTCCGAATCGTCCCGCGTCACCAGGCCCTTCTCGGTCATGATCTGGAGGAGCTTCAGGATCGTGGTGTAGCCCGTGCCGGGCTCGGACTCATCGACCACCTGACGCACGGTCGAGGGGCCGTTGCTCCAGAGAATCCGCAGGATCGCCAGCTCCGCCTCGGTCGGACGTGGATGTTTGGAAGGCATGGAAAAACAGATATACGACGGATTTCGTAGAAACAACGAAAAACTTCGTAGAAGTGCTTTTCTGATTTCCGTCTTCCTCGTCTCTCTCAGTCTGCACGTTCGTGTCCGATTCGGCGTTTGGTCTCCCATACCCTCCTGGGTGGGAGAACACCTGCGAATGGGGAGTTCTGCCGGAGCCGCCGTCCCTCGTCGGTCTCGGCGCACAGAATCTCACAGACCTCGTCGAGGGGGCGTTCGAGGATCGCCTTCCACTCGGAATAGCATCGCAGCAAGCAAGGGCTGTCTGCGTTTCGGACACACCATCGGCCTAGATTCTCTCGCGCAACATCAAGTGGGTGTGGTGATGCCCGAAGCATCGTCGCCACCTGCCTTGCCAGTTCCAAGCTGACCTCGTCCTGACGCCCGCGAGACACGTTGGGACGCTGACTGCGCCCGCCGAAAAGGCCAGTCTGCAGTCGGGGAAGGAGTCGCCTCAGGACCGCCTCCGAAGAGTCAACCTGTTGGCCTTTGGAGCATCCGGGTGCATGCAGCTCCGCTTAGGATTCCCGGTTCCACGGGCTTGGAGACGGAGTGGTTCTGAACCATGGTGGCAGTCCCGTGGGGCGATCCCAGAACGGTTCGCGCAGGGGCGTGGCCAGAATCTGTCCCGATGGTCTCCTGGCCAGCCCCATCACGTTGCTTTTCATGAGAACCCAGATTCCCCCCGTGTTGCTGTTCCTCGCAGTCCTCACCGCGGCCACCGTGCAGATTCTCGGTGGCCCGGCCCCAGCGCATCGGTCTACCGACCCGTTTCCGTCGACCTATCCCGATCCGGCGGTGCCGCTGTTGAGCCTGCCGACGGAGTTCCGCGTCCGGCGCACCACGGCGAATCTGACCATGGCCCCCGGCAAGCCGGTCGAGATCTTCAATGCCACCGGCGCCGGCTGCATCCGCCACCTGTGGTTCGTGTTTGGGGAACAAGATATCGAGGACCTCTCCATCGAGATCACGGTCGATGGCGCCGTCGGACCCCAGGTCCGGATGCCCTTCCGTTCGTTCTTCGGCGCGCTGCTGGGATTCGAGGCCTACCCCATCGACAGCGCCGGTCTGGTGAACTTCCCGAACTTCACGGTCACCAACGACCCCATGATTCCAAAGAAGGCCTCGCCCGGCTGGAATCTCTACCTGCCGATCCCGTTCTCAAAAGGATGTCGGATCATTCTGAACGCCGCCTCGGCCAAGAACGGGGGTGGCATGATCGACTGGCAGCAGTACCGGGGTGGGGTGACACTGACCCCGCTGCGGTTCCACGCGCAAAGGAGCATCGCTCAGCCTGGCAAGCCAACCGAACCGTTCCCCATCGCGGAGACCGAGGGCACGGGATTCCTTGCGGGCTATGTCATGGGCTGGCGACAGCGGGACCGCAGCGACATGGTGTTCCACAACGGCGGCACCCGGATGCTCATCGACGGCCAGACCGATCCCCATGTGATCTGTGGCCACAACGTCGAGGACGACTTCGGATTCTCGTGGGGCTTCAACCAGTATCAGACCCGGTGGGTCGGCTGTCCGTATCGCGACAACCGCGGTCGCACCGATCAGGATGGTGTCTTTTACCGGTTCTTTGGCCCGGACCCGATCCTGTTCCGTTCGTCCCTGAGCTTCACCTCCGCAGCCCGGCCCGATGACTACGAGGCCGTCTCCTACTTCTACAAGGTGCCGGGATCCAAGGCGCCGCCCATGGTGGCCCCGCAGGACTGGCAGGTTGTGGGTCCGTTCCCCGACGGCATTTCTCTCGAGGCCTTCCAGGAATCCGAGGACGATCTGGTGCGGCACCTATCGCAGGGCGTCTGGCCGGGAAAGGTCACGGTGGGTGCCAAAGAGTTGACCGTCCACGAGCTCCGCCCGACATACGGCTGGGTCCGGCTCGAAGGCGTGTACCAGACCCGTTACCCCTATCCCCGCACGGATCAGTCCGTCTACCTGCGTGGCACCCTCAACAGCACCTCCCGTCGCCGCGCCACCCTCCGTCTTGGCCTGGACAACTGGGCGATCGTCTATCTGAACGGTCGTCGGGTGGCCGTACTGGACCATGCCGAGGAGTTCACCACCGCGAGGATCCCCATCACGCTCGACAAGGGTGCCAACCAACTCCTGATCAAGACGAACAACCGTCAGAACCGCGAACGCCACCTCTGGGCGATCCACTGCGCGGTGGAGTAGCTGGGGCGATGCCCGCCTCCAAGTGGGGCATCCTCGGTTCCCGGGCTTGGAGGTGGGGCGGTTCTGAACCATCATGAGCCTCCCGAGGGTGGGAATAAGTGTCCTATGCGATTCCTTGAGCGACAGGCGACCGTGGCGGAGGCGGGGTTCAACCGTTGGATGGTTCCGCCCGCTGCGATCGCGGTGCACATGTGTATCGGACAGGTCTACGGATTTTCCGTTTTCAACGTCCCGCTGACCCGTCTCCTCGGCGTCACCCAATCCCTCCCCGGACAGGATTGGGGAATTCCTGAGGTGGGTTGGATCTACTCCATCGCGCTGTTCCTCCTCGGCCTCTCCGCTGCCGTCTTCGGCAAGTGGGTGGAACGCAGCGGTCCCCGGAAGGCCATGGTCGCGAGTGCCCTCTGCTTCTGCGGTGGCCTTCTCATCGCGGCCGCCGGGGTGCAGGGACAGCGACTCTGGCCCGTCTACCTCGGCTCTGGAGTCCTCGGTGGCGTCGGTCTCGGTCTGGGCTACATCGCGCCA
>CAZZKQ010000021.1:0-16364 GCA_964654875.1 uncultured Verrucomicrobiota bacterium
CCCATCGAGCTTGTGCGTTGACGATGGTCCACCAGCACCGTAACCACGCAGGGTGATTCCAGTGAACCGGGACGCCCTCTTCCTTGCCCTAGGACTCCTCCTCGTCGCCGGGTGCAGCCCCCGCGGCATGGAGGCCCTCCGGAAGGGGGACGATGCCCTCGCTGCGGGCAAGGTGGAGGTCGCCACCCCGCTGCTCGAACGGGCCGTGCGGGATCTGCCCGACAACGCCATCGCCTGGAGCGAGCTGGGCCTCGCCTACCATCGATCCGGAAATCCCGACGAGGCCCGGAAGGCCTATCTGCGGGCCCTGGAGTTCAACCGCAACCTCTTCGACATCCACCACAACCTCGGTTCCCTCGAATACGAGGCCCGGCGCTGGGCCGACGCCGAACGCCACCTGCGTGTCTACCTCGGGATCGAACGGAACCGGACCAACGTCATGGCCTGGCGGTTTCTTGGCGAGTCGCAGCTCGCGACCCAGCAGCTCGACGCCGCCGAGCGGACCCTGTCGATCGCCGTACAGCTCTCTCCCCGGGATCCGGCGCTCCGCAATGGTCTGGGAAGGGTCATGGCCCAGAAACGCCGCTGGCGCGAGGCGCAGACCCAGTTCGGCGAGGCCCTGAAACTGCGTCCTCAATACCCGGAGGCCCTGCTCAACCTCGCCATCGTCCAGCAGCAGCTCGGCGATCGGAAGGGCGCCCTCGAACGCTACCAGGCCTACCTCGGCCTGAATCCCAAGGGTCCGCAGACCGCACAGGTCCAGGATCTCGCCCGTCAGCTGGATCTTGCCCTGAATCCACCTCGCGCGTCCGCCACCAATGCCGTCGCCACCGGGGCGCTCTCCCCGACCAATCGCATTCAGCAACCCACAGCGGTGGTCGGGACTGGAACGAATCCCCCTTCAAAGGCGTCCGCGTCCGCTCCGACCCCGCCCCCGACGACGTCCCCTTCCGTCCCCACGCCCCCCACCACGGTCACCGCCGGCGCCACCAACCTGCCCCCGCCCCCGACGAAGCCACCAACGCCGGTGACCCCGTCCCCCATCGCCGCTCCGGTCCCTGCCCCTGTGCCGGCGCCGGAACCCCCGCTGGAGGTGGTCCGGGTCGAGGAGACTCCCGAGTTCCGGACCGCCCGGGAATCCGAGACCCAGGAACCCCAACCTGTCCCCGAGACAACCGCCGCCACGCCGGTGCCTGGAGCCACGGCGCCCGAGACAACCGCAGTCGTGGAGAAGGAGATGGAGGAAGGTCCGGAAGCTACGGCAAAGGATGCCGGCCAGCGGAAGGGGTTCTGGCAGCGGATGGATCCCTCGGGGTGGACCCGTCCGGTGGTCCGATGGGGAAATCCCGTGAACTGGTTCCGCGGGGACACGGGGGAGACGAAAGCCGCTTCCACGAATGCGCCCATTGCCAAGGCGGCACCAGCACCGACGCCGAAGCCCGTGCCACCGCCGCCCGTGGTGACCCCGATCCCGGCACCGCGGCCGATCGTCACCGCGCCCACGACCCGGATCACACCGCTGCCCAGGCCTGAGCCTCCTGCACCGCCGATCATCGCGCGGTTTCCGAGAGGACCCGCCCCCGTTCTCGCCAAGGGCAACCGCGCCGCCGCCGAGGCGGCCGCCGCCCAGACCACCACCGACCGGGTCACTGCCCTCGGCAAGGCGGTGGAGCTCGATCCGTCGTGGTCGCAGGGCTGGCAGCAGCTCGTCCGGGCGGCGCTCGAGGCGGGTCGGGTCGACATCGCCCTCACCGCCGGCGAGTCCGCCACCACGCTCGAGCCCCGGTCAGCCGCCGCCCACCAGCTCTTCGCCGCCGCATTGGCCAGGTCGGGGTATTCCGTCGACGCCGCCGAGGAGCTCGACGAGGCCGTGAAGCTGGGGGCGGATTCCGCCGCCAACCGACTCGCCCTTGCGAGCCTCTGCGTCCGGGAACTGCGGGATCCGAAACGGGCCCGACCCCACTATCAACGCGTCCTTGAACTGGACCCGAACCATCCCCAGGCCGCCGCGATCCGGGCTTGGTTGGAGTCCAATCCCGAGTAGGTTGCGGGGATCCCATGAAGGTGTCCGGTCCTCTCTTGCTGGCCCTACCGCTCCTGGCCTCGGCCGATGTGCTGTTCGATCCCGGCACCGGCACCCTGCCCAGCGCGCAGGGATGGAACTACGTCTCGCTCCCGCTCAGCACGCCGATCTCCCTCGTGGGGCAGGAAGCCCGCATGGACACCACCGGCATCCTCCAGGTGTCGGCCGGCATCTCCCGTATCGCCCCGATCCCGCTCGACCGGACCGCCGGATTCACCCTCCGGTTCACCTTGCGCGTCCTCGAGGAGAACCATGGCACTCGGGTCGACCGTTCCGGCTGCTCCGTGACCGTGCTGGGTTCCGACCGGAAGGGCATCGAACTGGGTTTCTGGAAGGATCGGGTCTGGGCCCAGTCCGATTCCCCTCTGTTCACCCACGCCGAGGAGGCCCTCTGGCCGAACACGGACTCGCATCCGTTCGAGCTCACCCTCCGGGGTGCCACCTACACCCTGGGAGTCGGCGACAAGACCGTCCTGACGGGACCGATCCGGGACTACACCCCGTTCGTCGGCCTGATCGACCCCTACGAGACGCCCAACTTCCTTTTCATTGGCGACAACACCACGTCGGCCGGCGCCTCCATCGGACTCGGCCGCATCGAGCTCATCACGGTCCCGGTGACGCCACCGGAGTTGTCCCCAGTGCTGATGGGCGACTACCTGCTCCTGCGCTGGCCGGAAGCGGTCCGGGGGGGAATCCTCGAATTCTCATCCGGTCTGGGACCGGAGGCGGTCTGGACGGCCGTGGGGGCGTCGCCTTTGAAACAGGGTGCGTTCTGGGAAGTGGTGGTGGCCGTCACGGAATCGGCCCGGTTCTTCCGGATCCGACCCTAGACGGACCGGGTCTGCCCGGTCCTCACCGCGGGGCCTTCGCAGACTCGGTGAGTTCGCGAAGGAATCCATGGAGCAGGTAGGCGGTCTCCGGGCCCATGGAGTTCACCTCTCCGTAGGGAGCGCTGTCGGCGCCGAACAGATGCGGCGGCTCCGTGTTCCACTCCGACTTGGGGATGATGTAGCCGATCTCGTCGTTCGCGAGGCCGAACACGAACTTCACCCGACCGGGCATCATCTCGCGCAGGGATGGCACCTCGAGCGGCTCGATGTCGAAATCCCCACCCGGCGCCCGGACCACCCCGCCGTTCACGATCTCCGGATAGATTTCGCCCGGGATGCATGCGATGACCGCCTCCCCCAGCTGGATCAACGCCACCTCGGTCCGGACCGTCATCCACCGCACATAGCCGCGATCCAGCAGCCCCAGCATCCCGGCCAGCAGGAAGTTCGGATTCGCCAGCGGCAGCTCCACCGTGCGGGCCACCACCCGGATCGGCACCGTCGGGGTCGCTGGCACCGTGGGCGCATCGACCGCATCGAGCAGCCGCTTCGCAAGACTATGCCCGAGGGCGCGCGTCTTCTCGTGCGACGGTTTCTTGAAATCCTCGTTGAGGAACCCGTCGTGGACCGTCGTTGACGGATGGGTCGTCATCAGCCCACCCACCGCGCCGTTCACAAACACATGGGTGCCACCGAGACCGGCCTGCCTCACCACGCCGTCATAGCGGATCCCCCGCTCCAGGGCGTCACGAATCACACCGCAGAAGTCCGCCGTCAGTTCCGTGTTCCCGGACCATGGCGTCTCCGGATGGTTGCCCCAGCCGACCAGTGAGCCGAGGACCACCCGGGACTGGGGATCCCGGAACACCATCCAGCGCAGGTCGGCGTCGTAGACCTCCGGCTTGCGGGTGTCGGCGACGAGACCCGCCGGGTCGACCTTGAGCTCGTGCAGCGACAGGGTGGCCGGACGCAGCGCCGCGACCGCCTGCGCCAGGGCCTCCGCCGAGGCGGCCACCACGCGGTCGCGATAGACAGGGTCGACGCCCGACTCGAACAGGCCCGGTCCCCAGAGTCCCATGAGATCGGGCGTCGAATGGTTGTGCGTCGCGCAGACGACCGCGTAGTCGAGCTTCAGATCGGCCGGCAGACGCTCCCGGATGCGGACCACGTCGTCGTGGAAGATTCCGATCGAGTCGACCGAGACGACACCCACCCGAGTGTGGCCGTCATCCCAGACGATCGCCACGGCCTCGAGTGGGTCGTGCACCCCCGTGGCCGCCCGGCCCTGGCTGAACCCGGCAATCCAGACCGGCGGGTGGGTGCCACCCACTGCAGGGGTGACGTCGACCCTGCCGAACCCCACCCGAAGCGGACGAGGGGACTGCTCGAATGCCTTCCCATCGATGCGGACATCCAGCGCATAGCCTGGGAACCGGTCCCGGAACACCCAGGCCGCCCGTCCCAACAGGAGCGCACCAACGAGGAGCATCAGCACCACGAGCCCGAGGAAGGCCTGCACCAGGAGCCGGACGACGACGGATTTCATGAGGCCAAGCCGACCAGAGCTGCCGATCCGAGACAAGGTCCTCGTCTGCGTGAAGTCCCTTCTGCTTCCTGGGGTGTTTGCAAGACCCGCTGCCCAGGGATCACGACATTGAAGTCCGAAACCAAGTCCTCCACTCTGACCCAGAGAAAACCATGCCCATCGTCACCTGCTTCGAACGCATCGCCCGAGAGGAAGGCCTTTCCCAAGGCCTCACCCAGGGTCTCTCAATGGGGCGTTCGGAAGGCCAGCTCACTTCCTTGAGGGAAGCCATTCAGGAACTACTGGAGGAGCGATTCGGACCCACACCTTCCGAAATCCAGGAACGGCTCGAACAGGAGATGGACCCCAGGACGCTCAAGGCATGGCTCCGCAGGACAGCGACGATCGAGTCCCTCGACGCCTTTCGGAACCTTCTGGAAAACAAGGTGTAGGGAATCGGCCCACTCGGGCAGGGGCCGCTACAGAGTTCGCAGCCTGACCGGGGTCCACCACGGATCTGCCGCCCGGATCATTCGGGGGTGCCGGAAACCCACCCCACTGAGCGCACCGCAAGGCCGCCGGAGATTGCGGTGCACTGAATCCAGTCTCTGCCGAATCCAACGGCAATGGGGTCTTCGAACCCCACTGCTCGTCCTCCGCGCCCCCGCATCTCTGCGTGAGGCCCCTCGCGTCCGTCGCTCACCCGCGCGGGGCGAGCTTCTTCTCAACCGGAGTGCGGCCCAACGCGACGTAGGCGGGAAGCCCATTCACCATCGGGGGCTTCACCTCGCCGGCAATCAACGGAGCGGCATACTCGACGAACTTCTCGTTGGGCATCATGCCATCGGCACTGATCCAGTCGCGCGGGATGAAGTGCTCCACGTTGGCAATGTTCGCGAGATCCTCGAGCTCGATCGTCCACTTGTAGGGGGCGCTGCTGAGACGGACGATCTTCGGCATGAAACCAGACTTGCCGTCGATGGCGGCCCGGACGGCCGCGGCCCCGCAGGCGAACGCCTCATCGGCATCGGTCTGGCTCGCGAAGTGCGCCGCCGCACGCTGCGCATAGCCCAGCTTCACCGTGCGGGTCTTGAGGTTCAGACGCCCCTGGACAATCGAAGCGAGCGCATCGGCCGCCCCGGAGAGCACCGGATGACCGAAGGCGTCCAGCCGGGACTTGTCGGCCCCGATCTCCTCGCCGGCCGCGTTCTTCAGGCCTTCGCCCACGACAACGATGCAGTACTTCAGCTCGGCAACGGTCGCCTGGACCTTCGCCAGGAACGCCGCCTCATCGAGGGGAATCTCGGGCAGCAGGATGATGTGAGGAGGATTCGCGGCCTGCCCCTGCTTGGCCAATACCGTACCGGCTGCGATCCAGCCCGCCGCACGACCCATCACCTCCACGATGCAGCACGACCCGTCATCGGTCGCCATCGAGCCGACATCCAGACCGATCTCCATGACGGTCGCCGAGTTGTACTTGATCACCGAGCCGTAGCCCGGGCAGTGGTCGGTGTGCGGCAGGTCGTTGTCGATGGTCTTCGGAACGCCCATCACCCGCATGTCATAGCCGCGCTTGACGGCCTCGAGGTGGATCTTGTGGGCCGTGTCCTGGGAATCATTGCCGCCGGCGTAGAAGAAATACCGGATGTTGTGGGCCTGGAAGACCTCGAACAGGCGGTTCATGTCCCGGGCCGCGGCCTCCGGCTTCTTGTCGAAGTTGATCTTGTACCGGCACGTCCCCAAGGCGGCCGCCGGGGTGTAGCGCAGACCGTCGATGGCCTTGCTGCGCTCCTCGTTGATGTCGATCAGCTCCTCGTTGAGGATTCCAAAGATGCCATTCAGGCCACCGTAGATCTCCTCGATCTCGCCGTGGCGACCGGCCTCGGTGATGACCCCCGCGACGGAGGCATTGATGACACAGGTGGGACCGCCGGATTGGGCGACGAGAAGATTGCCGTTGAGTTCAGCCATACGCTTAGAAACCGGCTGGAAGCCTGCCCGTCGCACGAAGTGTCAGGCAAGCGGCGATTCCGAGGATCGCCTGGAAGAATGGGACGGCCCGCAAACGGCCCCTGCCCGCGACACACTCCAACCGGCTTCGACGACGCCGCCAGACCAATAGCCCAGCGGTCCAGAGGATCACAATCCGTGGACCAAAACCCTACCCCAACAGATGTCCAACCCCGGAGTCCATAGTCGCCTCATGACATTGAATCCAAGCCTGCAGCGAGGCGACGTTGTTGAAATCCACCCAGGCTCCGTCCCGCTCCCGGCGGGTCTGACCGCGGGATTCCAGGTCCGGCTGGTCGGGTTCGATGGCGGCCGGATGGTGGTCGAGCGCGAGGGTCGGGAATGGCGGCTCAACCCATGCCAGCTCCAGGAACGACGGCGCCACCCGCGGCCCGTCCTCCCTGCGAGGGGCCTCTGCGCGTCACCGAGGCCACTCCATCGCTGAGCCCGGCACCGAAAGGTCGTTCCAGGTCATCGCACCCACCACCGCCGGGATCACTCCATACCGATCCTTGGTCTTGGGCTGGCAGCGGGATAGGGTGGCTACTCAGTGACGGCCTCGTGGCGGTCACACTGGAGTCCTGATGAACCTTGGCTGGATCCTTGAATTTCCGTGGAGCTGGACCCTGCTGGCCGGCGAGTGGCTGGTTCGGCTTGCGATGTTGGCGTACATCCCACAGCGCCGTCCACCCGCTGCCGCGCGCACCTGGCTCCTCCTCATCTTCCTGTTCCCCTGGGGCGGACTCGTCATCTACCTCATCGTGGGGCGGATCCAGATTCCCAAACGACGTCGAACCCTGCTTGAGAAGCTCTCTCGGACCATCCGCGACGCCGCCTCGGGATTGCCACCCGAGATCCGCACCCCGATCGACCAGCTCCCGGAAGCCGTGGCTAATGCCGCACGTCTGGCAGAACGGTTGACTGCATTCCCCATGCTCAGCGGAAACACCGTCGAGCTCCTCCCAGAATATGCAGCGTCACTCGACCGCCTGGCCATGGACATCCAGGAGGCCCAAAACCGCGTCCATCTCCTGTACTACATCTACGGAGATGACGATGTCGCCGAGCGGGTGACCGTTGCGCTCGAGCAGGCGGCCCGACGGGGCGTGCAGTGCCGACTGCTCCTCGACGGGATCGGATCCAAGCAGGCACTGAAGACCGTCGCCCCCCGTCTCCGGGCCGTCGGGGTGGAGGTCACCGAGGTGCTGCCCGTCCGATTCCTTCGACCCCGGGGCACCCGCGTGGACATCAGGAACCACAGGAAGGTCGCGGTCATCGACGGTCGGATCGGCTATGTGGGATCCCAGAACGTGGTCGCCCCCCGATTCGTCCCAGGATTCCCTAACGAGGAGCTCGTCGCCCGGGTCACCGGTCCGATCGTGTCGGAACTCGAGGCCGTCTTCTGGGTCGACCGGCTCCAGGAGCGGGAGCCCGCAGTGGATTCGGGTCCTTCCTGGGGCCCCATCGACCGCACCGGCGAGGTCTTTGCACAGCTGATCCCCAGCGCACCGAGCTACCGACAGCAGACCTTTGCCATGCTGCTGGTCTCGCTGATCCACCAATCCCGGCGGAATGTCACCATTACCACGCCCTACTTCGTCCCGGATGAACCGTTCCTCGCGGCCCTCCGGACCGCAATCGAACGAGGGGTGCAGGTCCGGCTCATCGTTCCCCTCCACTCCAACCAGCGGCTCACCGTCCTGGCGCAATCCTCCTACTATGAGGAACTCCTCGAAGCGGGTGTCGAGATCCACCGGTATCGGACCCGCTTCCTGCATGCGAAGAGCCTCGTGATTGACGAGGACCTGGTGATCATCGGGTCCAGCAACATGGACATCCGCTCCTTTGCGATAAACGCGGAGGCCAACCTGCTGATCCACGATGCCGATGTGGCACGCGAGGTCAGGGACCTGAACCAGCGTCACCTCGACCAGAGCGACCGTCTCACTCTCGAGTCCTGGCAGAGAAGATCCCTGGCAGAACGGGTCGCCCAGAACACCGCGCGGCTCGCGGATTCCCTGCTCTGACGGCGGCGGTCGGCCGAACGTCGCCCATCGCCCTGCTCAGCGGCGGTTCGAGAGCTTCGCCAGGAGGCGCAGGATCTCGAAGTACAGCCATACCAGCGTCACCATCAGACCAAAGGCGGCGTACCACTCCATGTACTTGGGCGCCCCGGAGCGGGCCCCTTGCTCGATGGAATCGAAGTCCATGACCAGATTCAGGGCGGCCAGAACGACGACGAACACGCTGAAGACAATCCCGATGGGACCCGAGCCATGGACCGCCATGAACATCGGCACCCCAAACAAGAGGAGGACGATCTGTACGAGATAGAACAGCCCGAGCCCGATCGTGGCGATGATGACGCCCCGCTTGAATGACTCCGTCGCCCGGATGATGCCGCTCTGGTAGGCGAACAACAGCGCCGCAAGGGTGGCCACCGAGCCGCCCGCGGCTGCCAGAACAATCCCGGGATACCGCTGTTCGAAGCCCACGGAGACGCCCGCGAGGACGATGCCCTCCAGCATCCCGTAGACCGGAGCCAACACGGGCGACCATGACTGCTTGAATGTCAACGCGATCGCGATCAGGAACCCAAAAAAACCGGCTCCTCCGACGAACGGCACGACCCCTGCCCCCTTCTGGGCGAGGGTCCATGTGATGGACCCGGTGATCAGAGCCAACACCAGGAGGACCGCCGTCTTGCCCACGGCACCCTGGACGGTCATCACTCCATCGAGGGATCTGGACGGGACGAACGGATCGCGACGGAAGACAGGATTCGAGGATTGCATGGAAGAATCAAAGCCGCCCTGAGCCCGGACCGCAAAGACTGAATTGGAGGGGAACACCGTCACCTCGTCCATGTCACCTCGTCCATGACCATCGAACAGGTGACGGCGCAGGCCCGGCGGCCCGAGGGGAGCGCTGTCACCCGTCGGGGTCGCATGCATTCACCGCCGCATATGGATGCCATTCCGGCGTTGACTTGGCTTGTGCTTTCGGGGCAATTCAAAATCCCATCGGCAGCACCCCGAAGGAGTCTGAATGACAGTTCGGCGGCTATGAACCTTCCGAGCGTCGACCGGCGAGTCGCTGGTCGCCGTCGGGATGCGCCGAGACCTAGCTCCCTCAGTCCTATGGAAAGCAACAGGCGGTTGTTCGTGGGTAACCTTCCCTACCAGGTCTTGGAACGCGACATCGAGGACCAGTTCCGTGGTGCCGGCGTCGTCGTGAGCGTCAACCTCATGCTGGACAAGATGACAGGACGCTCCCGTGGCTTCGCCTTTGTCGAGTTCAGCACGCCAGAGGAAGCCAACAAGGCGGTCGAAATGTTCCATGGCAAGGACCTCGGTGGGCGTGCGATGACCGTGAACATCGCCCGTCCGCGCGAGGAGCGGCCTCCGGGAGACCGTCCGCGCGGCAGCTATGGCGGCGGCGGGGGTTATGGCGGCGGCAATCGTGGTTTCCGGGACCGTGGTGACCGGGGAGGACGCAGCGACTGGGGCGATCGCGGCGGACGCGAGGATCGGGGGGGCTGGCGCGGTGACCGTGAATGACAACGTCTGGAACTATGTTTTGACTCCACGGCTTCCCCATCCCTAGCCTCACTCCGCACTTCCAAATCATCATGTCCGAGACACCTCCGCCGGGATCCCCCACTCCTCCAGCGCCAGAGCCTCCCAAGCCCGCCGAAGCGGCGCAGAAGAAGCAGACGGTCCGCATCAGCCTTCCCCCCAAACCGGCGGGCGGTCCTGCGATCAAGATCCCTGCGGCCCCGGCTCCGGCTCCGGCTGCCGCGGCAGCGGCGGCAGCTCCCGCGGCTGCTACCCCGACTCCGGCCCCGGCGGCAGCTCCTGCCCCGCGCGCCCAGGCTCCGGCTCCCGCGGCAGCGACTCCGGCCAGACCCGCCCCGGCGGCCCCTTCGACAGCCAAGCCCCCCGCAGCCGCCCTCGTGAGCCCCATCGATCTGGGACTCGCCTTCGCCACCGTGGTCGTGGGCCTCTGCGTGATCGCGCGGCTCTTCTTCCTGTTCCCGGCCGCCTCCTGAACCATGGCCTCCGAACACATTCTTACCGTCACCGAGCAGAACTTCGCCGAGAAGGTCCTCCAGGCGGGGCATCCCGTGCTGGTTGATTTCTGGGCCGAGTGGTGTGGCCCCTGCCGGATGATCGCCCCGGTCCTCGATGAACTGGCGAACGAGTACGTCGGCAAAGCCACCATCGGAAAGGTCAACGTGGACCACGAGCAGAACCTGGCGGTCCAGTTCGGCATCAGCGGAATTCCAGCCCTGCTGATCTTCAAGAAGGGTCAGGTGGTGTCCCAGATGGTTGGAGCCCAAGGCAAGGCGGCCCTCAAAAAGGCATTGGACGCGGCCATCGCCTCCTGAATCAGGGCCACCTCCATCCCTCCCGCAAGCCCGCCTCGCTGGCGGGCTTTTTCGTCTAGAGACCCAGCTCGGAGGACTGCCCCCCATTGAGGAGGAAGAGGACAGCCATCCTTACGGCCAATCCATTGGTCACCTGTTCGAGGATCACAGACTGGCCCCCATCCGCGACACCACTCTCGATCTCCACTCCACGATTGATGGGACCCGGATGCATGATCAGGGCATCGGGACGGATCCATCCTGCACGGGTCGCGTTGAGGCCGAAAAGCGAGGCATACTCCCCGATGCTGGGAAAGGCACTCACCCTCTGGCGCTCATGCTGGATCCGGAGCAGATTCACGACATCCGCATCCTTGAGGGCGGATTCGAGATTCCACGAGACACGGATACCGGGATGGAGCGTCTCGAAGACCTTCGGTACGAGCGTGGAGGGACCACACAGGGTCACACGTGCACCCAGGCGGAGCAGCGCCCAGATGTTGGAGCGGGCGACCCGACTGTAGAGGATGTCACCAAGGATGGTGATGTTGAGCCCCTCGATGCGGCCCTTGTGTTCGTTGATCGTAAAAAGATCGAGAAGCCCCTGCGTCGGATGTTCGTGAGCTCCGTCTCCGGCATTCACGATATGGCATCGGGCAAATCTCGCGAGGTAGTGGGCGGCGCCGCTCGCACCATGTCGCAGGATGACGAAATCCGCGTTCAAGGCCTCGAGGTTCCTCAGCGTGTCCTTGAGGGTTTCCCCCTTCTTCAACGAGCTTGCCTCTGCCGTGAAGTTGATGACGTCGGCACTCAGCCTCTGAGCCGCCAGCTCGAAGCTGATCCGGGTCCTCGTGCTGGGCTCAACGAACAGGTTCACGACGGTCTTGCCCCGAAGTGCTGGAACCTTCTTGATGGCCCGTGAACTGACGGCCTTGAACGCCTTCGCTGTCGAGAGGACCAATCCCAGCTCCTCGGCCGACAGGGTCCTCACATCGAGCAGATGACGCCGGTTCCAGTTCATGATCCCAAGTCCTCTAGAAACACCGAATCATTTCCGCCGTCCTCCGTGAGACGCACCCGAATCGCCTGTCGAAGGGTCGTCGCAACCACCTTGCCCGTGAAGTCCGCCCGGATTGGAAGTTCCCGGTTCCCACGATCGATCAGTACGGCCAGCTGGATCCGCCTCGGCCTTCCAAGATCACTCAGGGCATCCATGGCGGCCCGTGTCGTGCGGCCCGTGAAAAGGACGTCATCGACCAGCACAACGTCCCGGTCCGATGGATCGAAGGGAACCTCGGTTGGACGAATCTCGGGCGCCACACGCCGACCGAGATCGTCCCGGTACAGGGAGACGTCAAGAGAGCCGGCAGGCACTGCATGTCCCAGGATTCCGGAAAGGATGACGGCAAGTCGTCGCGCCAGGGACACGCCACCCCGCTGGAGACCCACCAGACACAACGCGGCAGAGTCGGGATTGCGCTCGGCGATCTCATGGGCCATGCGGCCGACAACCCGTCCCAGAGCGACGGCATCCATCAGGACCACGCTCATGTGTCGCCCATGGATCTGCGGGCCTGTCGCGACCGGCGCCACTCTGTCCGATGCCGAGTGATCCAATCGACAAGCGCTCTCTCGAATCCGATATCATGTCCGACCTTTTCGGACTCGAGCCACTTGTGCCTCAGGATCTCAGCCTTCTCAGCCTGGAACTCCCGGTACAGGGTCGAGGTGGACAAGGGATAGAAGGGCTCGTTCAGTTGTCTTGGTTCTGCACCCATCGTCGTCATCCCGGCGGTGTCCGAGAGGGTAGCGCCAGTCGGTGTCCTGTAAACGCGAGAATTCCGCTGAACTGGAACCGATATGTCGCACTACGACATATCGCTGCGTGAGACACACCAAGAGGACTCAATGAGTCTGGGATCCCGGGGGTTCAAGTTGGGACCAAGATCGCACAACCATGTGTGACCGCAGAGGTCCCTGGGTCTGCTCATGGCGCAGATCCGAACAAACCCCAAGGCATGGGCTCAGCGCTCCAGAACCAAAAAGGGGGGGCCGAAGCCCCCCCTTCAAAGATCATCCCAGTGAAGGGACTCCGAACACCGATGGGTCAGGCCGTGAGCGGTGGCGCACCGAACTCGGCCGCATCCACCTCGGAATGCTGCGAGGAATCCACGGAATCCTCAGGAACCTCAACCAAGGGACGGATGCGAACACTCCGATGGCCGACAAATCCCGTACCGGCCGGGATGATGTGTCCCATGATGACGTTTTCCTTGAAGCCACGGAGGGCGTCACTCTTGCCCATGGTGGCGGCCTCGGTCAGCACCCGGGTCGTGTCCTGGAAGGAGGCAGCGCTCAGGAATGATTCTGTTTCGAGGGACGCCTTGGTGATGCCAAGGAGAACCGGGGCGGCCTCGGCAGGCTTGCCACCCATCTTTTCCACCCGCGCGTTCTCGTCCTCGAAGGCGGTCTTGTCGATCTGCTCACCCCACAGGAATATGGTGTCCCCGGGTTCGGTGATACGGACCTTTCGGAGCATCTGACGGATGATGATCTCGACGTGCTTGTCGTTGATCGTCACGCCCTGGAGCCGATAGACCTCCTGGACCTCGTTGACGAGATGCTCCTGAAGCTCGTGGGGACCACAGACATCCAGGATCTCGTGCGGAACCACGGGACCATCGGTGAGCTGCTGGCCCTTCTTCACGAAATCGCCCTTGTAGACGATCACGTGCTTGCTCATCGGAACCAGGTGTTCCTCCTCGGTGCCAGTCTGGGGATCCTTGACCAGGATGCAGCGCTTGCCTCGGATGGACGGGCCGAAGTCGACGACTCCATCAATCCGGGCAATCTCGGCGGCGTCCTTGGGACGGCGCGCCTCGAAGAGTTCCGCCACACGGGGCAAACCACCGGTGATGTCCTTCGTCTTCGACGCCTTGCGGGGTGTCTTCGCGAGGAGGGAACCGGCTCCGATCTCATCACCTTCGGAAACCACAAGATGTGCGCCCGCCGGGATGGCGTACTGGGCAAGCGCCTCGCCCTTGTTGTTCTCGACGATGATCTGGGGATGGAGGTCCTCTTTGTGCTCGATGATCACAAGGTCCTCCTGGCCGGTCGCCTCATCGGTCTCCTGCTTCATCGTCACGCCCTCGATGATGTCACCAAAGCGGACGCGTCCGGATTTCTCAGAGATGATCGGAACGTTGTAGGCATCCCACTCGACAAAGATCTCGCCCTTCTTGACGGATCCGCCATCCGCGACCGAGATCACGGAGCCGACAACGATGGTGTGGGATTCCAGTTCCTTCCCATCGGCGGTCGTGATGGTGATCGACCCATTCTTGTTCAGGACGATGCTGTTGCCGTCATCGAGTTTCACGACACGCAGATCGTGGAAGTGCACGATGCCATCGTGTTTCGATTTGATCTGGGGTTGCTTGTAGGTCTGGGCAGCAGCACCACCGATGTGGAAGGTGCGCATGGTCAGCTGCGTACCGGGCTCACCGATGGACTGGGCGGCGATGATGCCGACAGCCTCTCCGGGTTCGACAAGTCGGCCGGTGCCCAAGTTCCTGCCATAGCATCGGGCGCAGACTCCGACCTTGGTCTCGCAGGTGAGCACCGAACGGATCTTGACCTTCTCGATGCCGGACCGCTCGACGGACTTTGAGCGCACCTCGTCGAACTCCTCGGCCGCACCGATCAGCTTGTGCTGCAGATCGGAGGGGTCAAAGATGTCCTCCGCGGAATAGCGGCCAAAGATGCGCTCGCTGATCTTCACGACCTCCTCCTCGCCCTCATAGATGGAGGAAACAAAGATGCCGTTGGTCGTACCACAGTCCTGCTCTCGGATGATCACATCCTGGGCAGCATCGACGAGCTTGCGGGTCATGTAGCCGGAGTCGGCAGTCTTCAGCGCCGTATCGGCAAGACCCTTACGTGCACCGTGGGTGGAGATGAAATACTCGAGCACGGTAAGCCCCTCCCGGAAGTTCGAGAGGATGGGCTTCTCGATGATGGACCCATCGGGCTTGGCCATGAGACCGCGCAGACCGGCAAGCTGCCGTACCTGGGCTTTGTTGCCCCGCGCCCCGGAATCCACCATCAGGAACACGGGGTTGAACTCCTTCTTGCTCTGGTTTGCCTCGAGCGTCTTGAGCATCACGTTCGCGATCTGGTCCGTGCAGTGGGTCCAGATGTCGATCACCTTGTTGTAGCGCTCCTGGTTGGTGATGACGCCCTTCTTGTGCTGCTTCTCGACGTCTGTGATCTGCCTGTGGGCCGCCTCGATCTCCTTCGACTTGGCCTCGGGGATGATCATGTCATCGATGCCGATCGACACACCGGCCCGAGTCGCCTCGCTGAAGCCGATTTCCTTGAGTCGATCAAGGGTCACCACGGTCTGTTCATGGCCGCAGACCTTGTAGCAGTTGAAGATCAGGTCGCCGAGCTTCGATTTGCCAACAGGGAAATTGGCGAATCCAAGCTCGCGAGGCCAAATCTCAGAGAAGATGACCCGGCCGACCGTTGTCTCAATGGTCTTGAGCTCCGAATTTCCGTAGGTCGTCTTGTGCCCATAGTCGGGGTTCTTCATTCGGATCCGATCATGGATCCGGAGCGCGCCGTCGGTGTGGGCAAATATGACCTCAGCCTTGTCGCCAAACAGCATCAGGCGATCGGTCTCCTTCCGTGACTTGCGGGGCTCGGCGGTCAGGTAGTAGCAGCCCAGGGTGATGTCCTGGGTGGGCGTCATGATCGGCTTGCCGGAGGAAGGGCTGAAGATGTTGAGCGGAGCCATCATCAACAGCCGGGCCTCCATCTGGGCCTCAACGGACAGCGGCACGTGCACCGCCATCTGGTCACCATCGAAATCCGCGTTGTATGCGGTGCAAACGAGCGGATGGATCCGGATCGCCTCGCCTTCGATGAGGGTGGGCTCGAAGGCCTGGATCGAAAGGCGATGCAGGGTCGGGGCGCGGTTCAGCAGGACGGCATGACCGCGGGTGACCTCCTCGAGGATGTCCCAGACCTCCGGGGACTGCCTCTCGATCATCTTCTTGGCGGAACGGACCGTATGGACATATCCACGCTCCTTGAGCTTGCGGATGATGAAGGGCTCGAAGAGCACCAGCGCCATCTTCTTGGGAAGCCCGCACTGGTTCAGCTTGAGCTCGGGTCCGATGACGATCACCGAACGGCCGGAGTAGTCGACACGCTTGCCCAAGAGGTTTTGACGGAATCGGCCAGATTTTCCCTTGAGCATGTCGGACAGGGACTTCAAGGCCCGGTTTCCAGCACCGGTGACGGCGCGACCGTGTCGACCATTGTCGAACAGGGCATCCACAGCCTCCTGAAGCATCCGCTTCTCGTTCCGGATGATGACCTCCGGGGTCTTCAGCTGGAGGAGGTTCTTGAGCCGGTTGTTGCGGTTGATGACCCGACGATAGAGATCGTTGAGATCGGAGGTCGCGAACCGCCCACCCTCGAGGGGCACCAGAGGACGAAGATCCGGAGGGATCACCGGGAGCACGGTGAGGATCA
>CAZZKQ010000022.1:0-16149 GCA_964654875.1 uncultured Verrucomicrobiota bacterium
AGAACATGCTGCCTCCCATACCGCCGCCCATGCCGCCACCACCACCCATACCACCGCCACCCCCACCACCGCCACCACCACCGGCACCACCGGCACCGCCACCGGAGCCGCTGCCGACGCCCATGTCCATACCCATGACGGATTCCAGTCCTTGGAGGAACGTGGTTTTATCAACACGGTATGTCCGGGTGAACAGAGGCTGGCGCTCCTTGCGACGTTGCGTAAACACGATGGCGTATTCCTCGATGGAGTACTTCAGCGGGCGTTCTGCCACCTTGGCGATCGCATCGATCGCATCGGCCAACCGGACGTTCCGAAGTCCGGGTGAAAGGCGGATGATGACGCTGTTGAGATCAACAGGCTCCTCAGTCGCCTGGGCGATCGGGGCGCCGGTCGTGGGGTCCAGCTGAGTCTGTCCCAGTTGAGGAGCCGGGGCCTCCACAATCGACGAGTTGATGATGAAATTGATGCCCCGCTTCTCGGGGTCCCTGAGGCGGGCCTGCTCATCAAGATATTTCACCACCTCGCTCAGGGTCACACCGTCAAATTTGACCTCATTGAGAACGATCCGGTCGAGCTTGTGCTGAATGGCCTGACGTCCTGTTCCGGTGTGGATCAAGTTGGTCCTAGCGAACGGATTCGCGTCAGGAAGGTTGTTCGTGGGCAGCGACCAAGCCTGTTCCACCTCGAGCAACATCTCGCGTGTCGTCAGCTTCTTCGTCTGTGCCGATCGGCCGAATCGAGCCTGCTGGATCAGCTCGAGGTAGTAGGTCGCCGTTCGGTTGTCCGGGTTGATCTCCTTTGCCTGCTTGAGAATTTTCTCAGCGTCATCCAGCTTGCCCGCCTCGTAGAGTAGTTTCCCGTCCTGAGCGAGTGTTGCTGCTTTGAGCTCCTGTGCCTTTGCAGCCGGAACCTGGGACAGGGCCTCCTCGGAAGGCATCTTGCCGACCAGCTGCGCCATCTCCTTGTCGTTCTCAGCCTTGAAGCTTTTCGCTGCCGCATTGGTGGGATCGACCTTCAAGGCCCGAGCCACCTGGGTTTGGGCCTCTCGATAGTCCCCTCGCTTCGCAGCGGCTTTGGCAAGCTCAAGCCTTGCACCCGAAAGACCGGTGCGCACCTGAACCCGCTCCGCTTCAGCGGCTGCTCCGAGCTGGTCGGTCAGCGTCCAGGCGTCTTCGTAGAGTTTGGCGGATCCGGCGAAATCCCGTGCCGCACTTGCAGCCTTTGCGGCCTCAATGGTCTTGCCCAAAAGGATCTGTTTCTCTTGACGCCGGACAGACTCTTCTTCGGCGAGCTGACCCGGTGACTGGGAGAACGCCGGCTGGGCGGCGGCGAGGAGCAGCATCAAGCTGACGAGACGGTGCAGTTTCAACATGGTACTTGCGGTTGGAAATCGAGAAGACTCAGTGACAGGCTCGAAGAAATTGATGGAGAGCTGGTTAAGACTATTGCGCTGCCTTGATGGTTGTTCGGGTGCCGTTGGGGGCCGAAACTACAAGCTCATCTTTCCCGATGGCAACAATCTTGTAGTTCGTGCCGGACAGGGAGAGGGATTCATCCGCCCTTTTTCCAGAGAAATCGCGGTTTTCGAACCGCAGGTCCGCGGCGTAGCCCATCGCTTTTTCAAAAGGTTTGCCCTTCGAAAGGACTACAGTTTCTCCTCCGATCAACTGGATGACCACCTCGCCAGCGGTGTCCTTTGGTCCCCGAACTTCCTGCAGCCGGAACAAGCTGTTCTTGGTCCCCTCGGTGAGTGACATGGAAACTGCCCGCCGCTCGGAGACCTTCTTGGAAGCCTGCTGCTCAATGCTGAATTCGTATCGATAGGGATCACCCACGCCGGTTGGTCCCACGTAGACGAGCTTCAAGTTCAGAGGCTTCGTCTGGACCAGCCTCAAGGTCGCCGAGAGATCCTGTCGCGGGTCGGGTTTGGGTGATCCATCCGAGCCACGGATCCATCGGAACGGATTGAAGACACTGTGCCCACCGGAAAGCTCCAGAGGCACGGGGTGCTCCAGTTGCCGGACCGATGCGACTGCGTTCGTCAAGTCCACGGGCTGAAGCTGTTTCTTACTGCCGCGGACTCGGGCTTTGAGCTGCTCATCCAAGGACATTTGGACTTGGCTGACGGCTTGGGTCAGCCAGAAGGCTACGCCAGCCACGACCAGAAGCACGGCACTGAGAACGATCTTCTCGTAGTGCTTTTTGAGGAATTCCATGGGACTGTCTATGGGGGTCCGGTCGAACGAGATTCTGATCAGTTGGCGGGATCAGCCGCGGGAACTCGGGTGACCTTTGCGGGAACGTCTTGGGGCAGGAGCTTGATGAGTTCGACCCCCATGGTGATCTTCAGAGGCTTCTCCTCCACAACAACTTCGCCCGGGCGGTTCGCGGGTTGTGATTCAGCCGGGGCTGCCTGCGCAGCTCCACCGGGCATCATGCCGTATCGTCGCATCAAGTTCGGATCCATCCCATATGGATTGCGCATGCCACCCATTGGATTGACGGGCTGGGCAGGGGTCGAAGCCTCCAGGCTACCGCGCTCCACATTCAAGGATTTGAGGACAAATGCATTCGTCGATTGGATAAGCCCATTCAAAACCGAGGCCAGCTCGGGACTGAACCCCTGGAAGACAACCTCATAGGGGTACCTCACCGAGCCCAACGTCGAGTTGGTCTCAATCTTCTTGGCGCAGATGTTCGGGTTCAGACCGGTCTCATTGGTGAGCACCTGGGCCCGCTTCAAGGAAACGAGCGAAGGGATCTTTGCATCAAACAGGATCTGGCAGAGAGCCTTCAAATCGCCCAGCTGGACCGTCAGAGGCACCAGGGAATTGGCGGGCAATTGCAGTTGTTTACGGGGATCGTCGAAGGTGAATCCATAGCCGGTCTTGCCGGTAGAGTCAGGCAGCTTCACCCCCGCCCGCTCCGCATCGCGAAGGAGTTCGCTGATCGTGGCTTCCAGGTGTGACTTGAATCCCGCCGTGTCGAGACCCTCCGGCTTCTGGAGTGCGGTGAAGTGGGAGCGGGCCTGCTTGATGAAATCAGACACCCGGTTCTCTTCCTCCTTGGCGAGCTTGATGTTCGCGGCGTCGGGATAGACCGGACGTTGAATCAATCCATCGAGCTCCTGGTTCTTGGCCTGAAGCTCCGCGTCAACCGCGTCCGCGTCGGCCTTGGTTCCAAGAAGGTACCACACGCCACCGCCCATGAGCAGGACTGCGATCGCCAAGGCGATCACGAACACCATGTTTTTCTTAACCCACTCCATATCAAAGTTTTATAGGGCGTTTGAGCTTGACCTTGAGCGGGAACGAAAACGAAGAAGCGTTGTCGGCCAACTGCTCAAGCGTTCCCGCCAACTGGGTCTCCTTCTCGTCAAACAGCGGACAGGCCTTCATCGCCTTCTCCACGGCATAGGCGATTTCACCGTTGGCCTTCGCATTGATGTTCACCGCCTTGAGCGTCAGGTTGATGACAGCAATCTCGTTGGTCGAATTCGCGGGCGCCTTCGACTTCGGCTTGGTCTCACCGCCCTCGCCCCCGCCCTCGCCGCCTTCGCCGGCAGGGCCCCTCGGGATGAGTCCGTACCTACGCGCCAAGATCGGATCCATCCGATAGAAATTCGCCCCACTGCTCTCGGTGCTTTCTTCCTCTTGGGCCGTATCCTTGGCGGGCTCGGTCGACAGCAGGCTGTCGATCCAGATACCCACGGGAACACCCAGCTTGGAGCGCGATTCCGCCTCAGTCGACTTGAGGATCACGCCAAATTGGGAGACGATCTGGGACCAGATCAGCCGATCCTCGATCCAACGCCCAGTCTGGGTGGCATCTTCCGTGACCTTCTTCAGACGGCCCTCTGCAGCCTCGAGCTGGGACATCGTCGACTGGAGAGGCTGGAGCTGTTCATCGATCTTCGAGGACCCCTCACGCCGTACGTCAGCGACCTTGGAATAGAACCACCCGACAGCGAAGACCCCAACAACGGCCGCGTACGCCGCCGCGATCAGAAAAGGCTTCCTCGAATTGAACTGCTGACGCGCCAACGATGCCGCGGGCATCAGGTTCAGCTCCATCGGACACTGGGCCACGCTCCTGAGACCAAGACCCACCAATTCGCCGAACTGGGGCGCCAGACCCTCCAGCTTGGAAACATCGATGGATGGATCCATCTGGATGTTGTTCCGGAACGGGTTGAAGAACTCGACCGGGAGGGACAGCTTTTCCTCGAAGAACTGGGCGGCGTAGGGCATCAGGGAGCCACCACCGCACAGGTAGACCCGGACAGGTGCGCCGCCCCCCTGTTGGGTCCGGTAGAACTGGATCGTCTGAGCCACCTGGAGATGCAGCCGGGTCAAGACGTTCCGGGCGACCTTGGAAACAGCCGCAACCTTTGGGTTGTCGGGCTCCTCATACGCCCCCCCGAGGCTGACGAAACCATCACTCAGCTTGAACTTCTCGGCGTCATCGAAACGCAGCTTGCTCTCCGCGGCAAACTCCTGGGTGATGGCGTTGGCACCCACATTGACGCTGCGGGCATAGTATTTGGCGCCCTCGAACAGGAGGACGTTGCTGGTCTTTGCCCCGACATCGATCAGGACGCTGCAACCCTCCACATCGCCATAGTTGTATCGGAAGGCGTTGGCCAAGGCGCCGATGGAAGCATCGACAGTCTGCATCCTGAGCCCGGATGCCTCCCCGGAACCAAAGATCTGCTTCTCGACGATATCCGACTTGATGGCCACCAGGAGCACCTCGAGTTCGCCGGCCGGGCTGTTCCCCAGGATCTGGTAGTCCCACGCCGTTTCGGGCAGGGGAAACGGAACGTTCTGCTGGGCCTCGTACTGGATGATCTGGCGAACCTTGGAGGTGTCGACGGGAGGCAGCTTGACGAACTTGGAAAAGACCTGGAATCCAGGAGCGCAAAGGTTGACGTCCTTGGAGCCGAATCCCCCCTCGGAAAGCAACTCAGCCAGAGCCTTCTTGATCGCCCCCTCACGGGCGGCGTCCTGGGAACCGGCCAAACCGAGGGCCTTCATCCCGTACCGGATCAGCCTCAAGCCTCCCCCATCAGATGGGGCCATCTCGGCCACCTTCAGAGTCGCCGCCCCAAAGTCGACTGCCAGAAACGATTTGGATGCCTTCAGCATGGTGAGGTTGGTTGCGCCCAGCGAAAAAAATCGCCCGCAAGCGTTGGCCCGCAGGCAGTCTACGTTGGATAAGCGTCGGGCTACCTATGAAATGCCGACTGAGGGGTCAAACAGAAAAACCGCGTCAAGGGGTTAAATTTACAGATGTCTTCCTCCCTAGACACCCTGCGAATCAACCGCATCTGCGACGCCAAAGAAACATCCGTTCTCGCCCTTCACGTCCCGGGAAGGATCGGGGCACCCAGTGCCGTCGGAGCTCGAAGTGGGGGGCAAGCCTCTGATGGAGCTCAGCGATGGTCACGGCATGAGGCGGACCGACCGGATCCGAGGGCTGCAGATAATTGATCGCAATGTAGTGGCCCTCCGGACGAACCGCGGCCGCCACAGCCGCGACATAGTCCTCCCGAGAACGAGGCGGGATCGCACACCAGAGGGTGTGCTCAAAGACCCAGTCGAAGGTCCCGAGGCTCCCCGGGGTGGAGAGAAAATCAGAGACGACAAACCGTGGATTGCCCACCTGACCGTATCGCTGCCGCGCCTGTTCCACAGCCCGGGCCGACAAATCGAGACCGAGAACCTCTGCACCCGCTTGCACCCAAGGAACCGTGTCGTGACCCCGCCCGCATCCCGGGATCAGTACCCGCTCTCCGACCAAGGCGGCACGGTCAGACAGAAAATCAACCAGACCGGGAGCAGGTTCACCCTTGTCCCAATGGGTGTCCCCCGAGTGGTAGAGGGCTTCCCAATCCGTGAGGCCACCCTCCAAGGAACCCAGTTTCAGCAGGTTCTCCGGATCCAATCCTTCGAGCGACCGGACAGCCCAAGTCGGCGAGTGTTCCAGAAGCTCCTCAAAGGGATCCCCCCCCGTCGCCACGGCCAGGCTCCGAGCCCCGATCGCCCGCGCACACTCGATGTCAGCTGGGGTGTCCCCGATGATGAGGATATCCGCCCCGGAGAACCCGGGTCCAAACCGTTCCTTGGAAATACTCAACGCATTGGTCGCCAACTGGTTGCGACACTCGTGACTCTCTCCAAAAACGCCGAACCCAAGGAGATCCTCCAACCCGTGTGCCCGCAACTTGAGGAATGCACCCATGGGGATGTTGCCGGTCAGTACTCCGAGAGGCGGGGCATCCCTGTGATCCTTCAGGGCCCGAACCAGTTCCCGGACACCGGGACACACCTCCCCAATCGTCTGGTCAAGCCGCTCCTCAAGGAATACCAGATAGCCTGAGAGAAACCGCTCGATTTCAGAGTCCGTGGCGGGAATTCCCTGCTCCCGCAGGAACTGACAGACGAGGGATCGGTCGGTCCGACCGTGGAACCGCATCGTCTCCGTCGCTCCGGGACGATCGTAAAGGCGGCGGGCCGTCTCCCCAAACGCCCAGACCCCGGCTCCGCCAGTCCTGACCAGGGTCCCATCGATGTCGAACAGAACGAGCCGCACCTTCATCCGGACACCTTCACGACTCGTCAGGGGGAAGTCGACACGAGACCGGAATCCAAGCCATCGCGCACCAGGTCCCTCGCCATTTCGACCAAAGCACGATCCCGCCTCAGATTCCCAAACCGAAAATCGGGCACACCACTTTGTTGTCGCCCAACAAGATCGCCGGGTCCCCTGAGCACGAGGTCCGCCTCGGCGATCTCGAATCCATCACTCGTGCGTTCCAGGACCTTCAACCGGGAATCCACTTCAGGATTCCCTCGGCTCGAGATCAGGATGCAGTGGGAAGCGTGCGCACCACGGCCGATCCGACCCCGGAGCTGATGGAGCTGGGCCAGTCCGAACTGTTCGGCATCCTCGATCACCATCACCGTTGCATTGGGTACATCGACACCGACTTCGACCACCGTGGTGGCCACGAGGAGATCCAAGACCCCGGCTCTGAAGCCGTTCATGACCGTCTCCTTGTGTTCCGCCGGCAGTTGTCCATGCAGCAGACCCACGCGGAAGGGTCTCATCTCCTCCTGAATGCGCTCGAATTCCCCGGTGACCGCCCTGACATCGTCGGCT
Source organism: uncultured Verrucomicrobiota bacterium (assembly GCA_964654875.1). Taxonomy (GTDB): domain Bacteria; phylum Verrucomicrobiota; class Verrucomicrobiia; order Limisphaerales; family UBA9464; genus UBA9464. The sequence goes on from CAZZKQ010000022.1 coordinate 7,168, forward strand.
TCCCCAGCCTCGATCCTTGGGTAGACGACATAACCCTGGCGACCCCGTTCGAGCTCCCTTCGGACGAAGGCCCAGACCTTCGGCAAGGCCTCCCGGGTGCGCAGGTGCGTCTTGATCCTCCGGCGGCCACCCGGCAACTCGTCAAGCAGGCTGACATCGAGGTCCCCATACAGGGTCAATCCAAGAGTCCTGGGGATAGGCGTTGCTGTCATCACCAGCAGGTGGGGATACGATCCCTTCCTCAGGAGTCGCTCCCTCTGGACAACACCGAACCGATGCTGTTCATCGATCACAACGAGTCCAAGGGCTTGGATTTGAAATCCCTCCTCGATCAACGCGTGGGTTCCCACGACCACCGTCGGCCGATCTGCCGCGCCAGTCTCCCGGGGCGATTTCCTCGAACCGGTGTGCAGGGAAACCTTTATTCCAAGGGGTGTGAGCCAGCGCCGAAAATTGGCGTGAAGCTGCTCCGCCAGGATTTCCGTCGGCGCCATGACCGCCACCGAGAACCCACTCTCAAGGACCATGATCGACGCCGCAACGGCGACAAAGGTCTTGCCGGAACCGACGTCCCCCTGCAGCAGGCGGCGCATCGGTACAGCCCCACCCAGATCGGATCGGATCTCGGCGAGAACCCGTTGTTGGGCACCCGTCAGCGGAAACCCAATATGCGGCAGGAACTGCCTCATCCATCGATTGTCACCCGAACAGGGCAAGGCCTTGGCGTTGGCCTCAAGACGACGACGCCGACGCTGGATGACCAGCTGCAGCTCCACGAACTCATCAAGCGCAAGCCGCTGGCGGGCAAGGTCGGCCTGCCAGGGCTCGCCCGGGAAATGCAGCCGCTGGATCGCCTGCGAACGTTCCGGGAGGGTACGGGACTCGAGGGTCAGCTGATCCCCTCCCAGCTCCACCGCTGGGCGGACCTGCATCTTCTGGATCGGGAGCTGAGGATGGGGCTCCACCACGAGATGCGCGTATGCCCCAACTGCCTGCCAGGTGAGGGTCCTGAGGATCCGTTGAGTCAGACCCTCCGTCGAAGGATAGACCGGCACCCACCGGTTCACATGGATCGTCTCCTCCTCCCCGGAAAGGATCCTCTCGGTCTCCGGATGGTCCATGGTCCGCGGCCTGAGGGCCTTCACCCGGCCACAAACCAGAAGCTCGTCGCCGACTGAAAACATCCGTTCGAGGAACGGCAGATTCCACCATCGGCAATGCAACCGGGAGGTCCCATCGTCCACCACCAGCTGGAAGACCGACTTGCCGCTCCGATACCGTGTCACGCCAAGGGTCAGCACACGGCACCGTACAGTCGCCATCTCCCCAAGCTCCAAGTCCCGGATACGGGCCACACGGCGTCGATCCTCGAAACGCCGGGGCGCATGGAACAGCAGGTCTCCCACGGAACGGATTCCAAGGCGCTCCAGCATCTGGAGACGTTCCACGCCGACACCCTTGAGGACGGAGACCGGAGACTCCAGCGATGCGCCGGAATCAGGGAAGGCCGGCATTCCGTTCAGGTCCATGGCAGAACTCTGGACCACGCCAACCGGAGCGGCCATGCCTGAACTTGGGGACCCTTCCCGGCTGGACACAAGCGGACCTTTCAGAATCCGAACTGCCGCCGGAGATACTCACGGCTCTGCCGTGCGATCACCTCCGGCCCTTCCTCGAAGCGAAACACCTCCACCGAAACCGTTCCATCGTATCCCGCCGAGCGCAGGGCCTCGACAATCGGACCGTAGTCGACATCCCCGAAGCCGGGGCCCTTCAGATTCCTGTCGTTGGCATGAAAATAGGCAAACCGTCCCCGGCACTCGGCAATCACGGACTGGATCGGCTTCGCCTCCGAGCACATGGCCTTGACGTCGAGCATGATCTGGAAAGCCTGAGACCCCACGGGTTCCGTGAGGGCCAGAGCCTCGACGGCAGTGTTCAGAAAATTCGTCTCCGATGGAGCGAGGGGCTCCATGCAGATCGTGACGCCAAGTCCCTCCGCGATGCGGATCGCCGGGTCAAACGTCTCGCGGGTCCAGTGGACCGCATCCGCGGGGTGGACCCCCGGCAGGATCTCGCGACGCTGGGGTGAACCGAAGATCATCGACCGACCGCCCAACTCCGCGCAGAACTCGACCGCAGCCCGAAGATAGTCGCTCGTCCTGCGGCGGACCCCGGAATCGGGGTGGTTGACATGGAATCCCTCGGTGTGGGCGAGCACCCAGTGGATGCCCGAGACCTCGATCCCAGCCCGCACGGCGGCATCACGGATCCCCCTCCGCCTCGCCCCGGATATCTCCGTCACCAGAGGTCCAAAGGTGAATGGAGCCACCTCGACCGCATCGTAGCCCTCCTGCTTGGCGAAGGCACACGCACGCTCGAAGTCCCAGCCCTGAAAGATCTCGTTGCAGATGGCGAATCGCATGGAACCAACCTAGAACCCGCCGTCGGGAGGTGTCGACTGCCGAGCAGATGGGCCAGAACCCTTCAGGTCCGACATCCCCAGGGAGTCACCCTGGCGGCCGCGGGACTCAGTTCGAACAACCTTCAGCCGATGGATCCGTCGGACGGGTCGGCGACACCGAGGGATCCCTGCGGCGCTCCGCGAAGAACGCCTTGAGAATTCCAGCACAGTCGTCCTGACGCACGCCCGCGGTGATTTCACACCGGTGGTTGAGTCCATGGAACTGCAGCAGATTCAACGCCCCCCCCGCCGCCCCACCCTTGGGATCGGAGGCTCCGAAGACCACACGCTGGAGCCGACAGTGGACCGCGGCACCCGCACACATCGGACAGGGCTCCTTGGTGACATACAGGGTGCAGTCGGTGAGCCGCCAGTCACCCACCACGGATTCGGCCATCGTGAGCGCCAGCATCTCGGCGTGCGCCGTGGCATCCTTGAGCAGTTCCACCTGGTTGTAGGCGCGGGCGATGATCCTCCCCTCCCGGACCACGACCGCCCCAACCGGGACCTCGCCACGCCGATAGGCCCGCTGCGCCTGCCGCAACGCCTCGGCCATGAAGATGTCGTCCGACTGGGCCCTCTCCTCAGGGTTCATGCGCCGGCTTCCTTCCGACTCTCCAAGAGCGTCCACACATCGGGACGCCCTGGAACACATCTGCAGTGCGCCGCAAAAAAACCACCGCGGTGACCCCAGAAAAGGGGCCAGATGCGTTCCCGATCCGTACGGGGCATGTCGAGCGCATCCAGCGCAGACCGTCGATGGAATCCGAACTCACCCTCCTCATGAGGCTTTGGCAGCGCCTTGAGACGAAATCCCAGTTCGAAGAGGAACATGAGCCAGTGGGCGGCCCCCTCATAGCCCTGCTCGGTGACGATCCCGGCCAGTCGGAAGTCCGGTGGATCACAGCGGATGCCGAGTTCCTCCGAGGCCTCCCGCGCGGCACACGAATGCGGTGATTCCCCAAGCGCAGCCTCGAGCTTCCCCCCCGGAGGCGACCACAGCCCCCGGTTCGGCTCCTTTGCCCGCCGCAGAAGCAGAACCTCGTCGGCCTCGTTGAAGCAGTAGAGAAGCGTCGCGATGCGATGGGGCAACGGTGTCATGGCATGACCACCATCCCGGTCACGGAATGGTCCAGGAGACGTCCCTGTGACGGGTTGGATCGGGGCGGCGACATCGTCCACCCGCGACCGGCACCCTCACGGGAGGAACGAGCAGATGTATTCGCACTGGCCGGAGGACACCGCGATGTCGAAACCCGACTTGGCGGGAACATCAAAGAAACCACCCGCGAGGACCTCCCTGTGGCCGTCCTGGCCATCGAGCTTCACCCGACAGCTCCCGGCGACGATTTCCATGCGCTCCGCCGCTTCGGTCCCGAAGTGGAACTCTCCGGGGAAGATGATCCCGAGGGTCTTCCGGGAACCATCCTGGAAACGGACGGTGTGGCTGACCACCCGACCGTCGAAGTAGACGTTGGCTTTGGCCACCACCGTCACCCCGCTGAATTCTGTCGCAATAGGCATGCGGTGAGGATCGGGCAAAGCCCCGCCGTCATTCAAGCGGCCTCTGCGATACGAAACCCAGCCCGGCCCGCGCCGGCTCAGAGGGACACCGTCGCCAGCCAACCCGCGGTGCCGAACTCGGCCCGGAATGCCGGGACGACCGATTCAGCCAAACCCAGATCTCGGAAGAGAGCGAAGGTCGTGGATCCACTCCCCGACATCAGTGTCGCCATGGCCCCGTGGTTCCTGAGGAATTCCTGATGGAGTGCGAGGATCGGGTACTTGCGGAGCACCGGGGCCTCCAGCCCGTTGTAGAAACCGGACACGGCGGCCGGAAGGTCACCACGGCCGAGGGCATCCGCCACCGCTGCCGCCCGACCGCGTTGGCCGTCCCGACATTCCGGGAAGTCCGCGAGCTCCCGGAACGCCCACGGCGTCGGGACCCCGAACCCGGGGTGGAACAGGAACAGTGCCGTCCCGGAGAGGACCCCGAATCGTCCCAGCGGCTGGATGCGCTCCCCACGGCCCGTGGCGAGGGCGGGATGGGGCTGGAGGAAAAAATTGACGTCCGATCCCAACCCGGCGGCGATTTCGTCAAGCCGGTCCGGAGACAGCGGGGCCCCAAACACCTCGTTCAAACCCAGCAGGGTCACCGCCGCATTGGCGCTTCCAGCCCCGAGGCCGGCCGCCAACGGAAGGCGCTTCTCGAGATGGATGCCGACACCTTCCCGAACACCAGCGGCTTCCACCCAGCGGAGCGCTGCGCGCATCACCAGGTTCGATCCATCGACCGGAAGTTCCGGGTGGGAGCAGGTGAGGCGGATCCCGTCACCTCCCCGCTCGAACGACAGCTCATCGTGGAGCGGAACAGGGAAGAAAAGCGTCTCCAGATCGTGAAACCCATCCTGACGCCGTCCAAGGATGTTCAGGACCAGATTGACCTTGCAGGGAGAAGTCCGGGTGATGGGCATAAAAAAACGCGCCAACCCCGGGTTGGCGCGCAAGGAAGGCTTCCGGGATCAGTCCTCCGACGGATTGAAGGACGTCGATCCGAGACCCGACAGGAAGGCACCGCCCCCATCCACACCGACATAACGGTCGGTGGACACGCCCAGGTTGCTGGACATCTCCGGAACCACGCTGTCGGGGAAGACGGGCTCGCTGGGCATGATCAAGGGCTCCGACGGGATCGGGAAGGTGGCGATGTCGAACGCCCCTGCCACGGTGCGCTGCACGGTGCGCGTCACCCCATGCACGTAGCCATAGCTGCGGGCAACCACCGGGCCGTCCGCGAGATAGGTCTGCTCGGTCGAGCGGGTGAATTCCCCCATCCGGAGCGGCTCCATGACGTTGGCGATGCCGCGGCCAAGCTTGTGTTCCATGCTGCTGCAGCCGGTGAACACCACCGCCGCACCCGCGACGGCCATAGACAAAACTCGAGAAGAGGAACCCATAAAGGAAATGACTTCGGAGACCCTAGGAATAAGGAACTCGGTGGCAAGCACGGATTTGCAACAGCGCAGATTCGCGATGCCCACAGACCCAAAAACGGCAGGCCTGCGGCCGTGCCCCATGTCACTCGCGGCGCCGCCATCGTCATCAACGGCCGGGGCGGGAACCCGAGTACCCGCTGGACCGCTTCGCCCGGCCCGCCTGCATTGCCCCAAGCTTTGGACGGTTCGCCATCCCTTCATGGATGATCTGGAGAACCGACCGTCGCTCGGGTCCGGTGAGCGGGAGCCGGGGAGCCCGGACCCACTCCGTTCCAAGACCCACCTCCTGGACCGCCAGCTTGATGTACTGGACGAACTTCGGGTGGACATCCAGATGGAGCAGCGGGGTGAACCAGCGGTAAAGCTCCCGGGCCTCGTCCCATCGCCCGGCCCGCGTGAGGTCCCAGAACTGCTGATTCTCCTTGGGAAACGCGATGCCCGATCCTGCCACCCAGCCGTCAATCCCCAGCACCGCACTCTCCAGAACCAGGTCATCCACACCCGTGAAAAGGGAGAACCGATCTCCACAGACCCTGCGGAGGTCCGTCAGGCGACGGGTGTTGCCCGAGCTCTCCTTGATCGCGACGAAGTTCGGGCGTTCACCCAACCGCGCCATCAGCTCCGGGGTCAGATCGTGCCCGTAGCTGATGGGATTGTTGTAGATCATGATCGGACACGCGGTGGCGCGGGCAACCGAGTTGAAATGATGCAGCGACTCCCGGGGGTCGGGCGACCGGTAGACCATGGGCGGCATCAGCATGAAGCCGTCCACCCCGATCCGCTCGGCATCGCGAACGAAACGGATCGCCTCACCCACACTGCTTTCGGCGACTCCGCTCAGGACAGGGACCCTGCCGCCGACGGCCTCGACCATGCGCAACAGAAGCTCCCGCTTCTCGGCAGGATCCAGAGATTGGTTCTCACCCAAGGACCCCAGGAAGACGAGACCCGAGATCCCGGACGCGACGAGCGCGTCCGCATGCAAGGCCGTCGCGTCTGGATCAACCGCACCGCTGCGTGTCATCTGGGTCGTTATCGCCGGGAACACTCCGGACCATCGTGTCGTGCGTGCCATAGGAAATACCCAGCCAACCTGAATGGAACACCCAGTTTTGCGAGCCTGAATGCAGCTGGCCTGACAACTCGAAGACCGGAGGACCCTGGATCGTCTGAATCTACACGGTTGACTCGGGACGACCGCCTCCCACCCTCGGCCGACTCCGACCTCGTGACCCCAAGACTCCATCTCCAGCTCGATGAGCGCTCCGGCGTGCCCGTCTATCGGCAGATGATGGATCAGATCAAATACTACGTCGCGGGCGGTACCCTCAGGCCGGGTGACCAGATTCCATCCATCCGGGAACTCGCCGCCGCGCTCACCGTCAATCCGACCACGGTTGTGAAGGCCTATACCGAGCTCGAACGCGAGGGCGTCATCGAGAAGCGACATGGCAAAGGAGCCTTCATCTCAGCGGCGTCGGTCCAGCTGACCCAGGTCGAGCAGGAGACCGCGATCCGACGTTCCGCGAAGCAGCTTGCCGTCGAGGCCACCCAGCTTCAGGTCCCCTCTCCCAAGGTCATCCATGTGGTCAGTGAAGAGCTTGATGCACTCGACCCAGCGAGGGGGGGAACCGAGACGCCGGTGAAGTTCACCGCATCGACCCCCAGTTCCGCGGAATGAGGAAGAGCCGATGGCACCGGTGGTCCATCTGTGCTCCGTGTCGAAATCGTTCCGGGGAGGTCCCCCGGTCCTGGACGGTCTCGAACTGAAAGTCCCCCGCGGGGAGGTGTTCGGTCTGATCGGCCGCAATGGCGCAGGAAAGACCACGGCCCTTCGGATCCTCATGGGTCTCCTCCGGGCGGACCACGGGGTCGCCCGGGTCCTTGGGCGGGACATGTGGGAGGCAGATCGACACCACCGGCAACGCGTCGCCTATGTTTCGCAGTCCCAGCAGCTGCCAGACTGGCTTCCGATCCAGGAGCTGGCACGCACCTCATCCCTCCTCTACGACGCCTGGAACCAGCCCTTTCTCACCGAGATCCTCCGGCGATGGAATCTCCCGGCCAACCAACCCATCTCGCGGCTCTCCGGCGGGAACCAGCGTCTTGCGGCCATTGCGCTCGCGCTGGCCACACGACCCGAGGTCCTGGTGCTCGATGAGCCCGCGGCCGGCCTTGATCCCATCGCACGGCGGGACCTCAACCAGTGCCTGATTGAGGTCCTTGGAGAAGGAACAGGATGCACCATCGTGCTGTCGACCCACCTGCTCGCAGATCTCGAACGCCTGGCCACCCGGGTCGGCATCATCGATGAGGGACGGCTGGTCGCCGAGGGGGCGGTCGAGGAATGGCAGAGGACCATGCGTCGCATCCAGATCGTCTTCTCCGAGGAGCATCCACCGCGGGACTTCTCCATCCCGGGGGCCATCCGCTCCCGGACCCTCGGCCCCGTGGTCAGTGCCTTGGCACGGATCGAGGACGAGTCCCAGCTGGACGCGATCCGGGCCATGGACGGCGCCAGGCTCTATGTCTTCCCCCTGACCCTCGAGGAACTGTTCGTCGACTGGTTCCAGGGATCCGCATCCCTCGGAATCCCGGGTCCTGATCCGGATCGGCATCACGGATGACATGACACTGAGACGTGAAAACGGTCCATGGCTGCCCCGCTCCCGGCAGGGATTCCAGCTGCACCAGCAGGTGGCTCCCACGGGATCCAGAACTCCGTGGACCCGCAGCCATGGATTCACCCGAATCGAGCTGGCGACCCTCGTGGCGCTTGCCGCGGTGCTGGGCACACTCGTTCTGGCGTTCCTGTCCAACTCACGGATCCATGGCCGTCTCACCACCTGCTCCGACCACCTCCGGCAGGTGGTCCGGGCGGTGGACCACTACGAGCACCAGACCGGCAGACGCCCGAGAGCCTTGTCGAGGGTCATGCCGCAGCGGCTCAAGACGGACCCCACCAATCCGTTCCTCTGTCCCGCCGATCCCGCGTGGCGGATGTCGGGCGGATCGAACCTGTTCTGGGGAAGCCTTGCCAACCCGTCCCAGGAACCGTGGGCCGGCCAGGGAGATCTGCGTGAACCGGAATCGGGTTCGTGGGCTGCCGAGTTGGCGGAGGTCAACGAGACCGAGCCGTTCTCCTACCTCCATCCCCTCTCCTGGCGTCGGGAGGCCTGGCGCCGCCTCACGGTCCTCGGTCCGGAAACCGGGATCGCCATCTGCCAGCTCCACGGCGTCCGGGTTCCAAACCCGGCAGCATCCGCGGATTTCCGGCCGTTCCGGCAATACGAAGGCCTCCTCCTCCGCGGAGCCCGGGATGGCTCCGTGGTCCGGCGCCGTGTGTTTCGGGCGGGCTACGCCTCCGAGGCTCCGACCAAGTCCCAGTACCCTTGGGAATTCTATTCCGATGCCCCTCCGCCGCCATTGCGATAGCCCGCGCCAATACGTCTTCCCAACCGCGCGCCAATGACCGAAAAGACCCCTCCAGGCCCGATCGAATCCATCCCAGGATCGCCCCTG
>CAZZKQ010000023.1:0-16079 GCA_964654875.1 uncultured Verrucomicrobiota bacterium
AAGACCACCAATACCGTCGAACCCGAGACGCTGTTCGCCTATCCCCCGCTCCCCTGGAACTCCGCCCGGTTCCGGTTCGAGGTCCGCAACAAGGACCTCGCCGGCGGGACCAACCAGGCGCTGGTGAAGACCATCGACAACAAGCTCTTCCAGCGCGGACAGATCTTCTTCGGATTCCCCGACATGGCCAACTACACCATCGAGGCCGATGTCCTGTCCGAGGGCAACAAGCGCAAGATGTCGGAGGTCGGCCTGATCAACCAGCGCTACGCCGTGATCCTCAAGGGCAACTCGCAGGAGATCGAGGTCAACTCCAACCAGGAGCGCATCAAGGTCGCCAAGCCGTTCAAGTGGTCGCCCAACACCTGGTACCACCTCAAGGTGAAGGTCGACGTCGCCCCCGACGGCTCCGGCGTCGTGCGGGGCAAGGCCTGGAAGAAGGACGAGGCCGAGCCCGCGGAGTGGACCATCGAGGTGCCGCACCGCACCGCGCACCGCAACGGATCGCCCGGCCTGTTCGGGTTCGCCCCGCAGGAACAACGCGTCGCGATCGACAACATCGTGGTCCAGGCCAACTGACCCGGACCGCTTTCCCGTTGAACGTCACCGATTGAGAGGAAGAGTAGGAAACACACCATGAAGAACACGCTGTCGAACTGGGCCCTCGCCACCGCGGTGGCCACCACGCTGTCCCACGCCCAGGACTGGCCCCAGTGGGGCGGCAACGACCCGGGCCGCAACATGTACTCCACGGCGAAGGGTCTCCCGGATGGATTCGAGCCCGGCAAGATGAAGCAGGGCACCGAGGAGATCGACCTCGGCACCACCAAGAACGTGAAGTGGGTCGCCAAGCTCGGCTCACAGAGCTACGCCAACCCCGTCGTCTCGGGCGGCAAGGTGTTCGTCGGCACGAACAACGAATCCCCTCGCGACAAACGCCACGTCGGCGACCGGAGCGTCCTGTACGCGCTCGATGAGAAGACCGGCAAGTTCCTCTGGCAGCTCGTCGTCCCCAAGCTGAAGTCGGGCAAGGTCAACGACTGGGAGAACCTCGGTCTCCTCGCCGCCCCGCTCGTCATCGGCAACAAGCTCTGGGTCGTCACCAGCCGCTGCGAGGTCCTGTGCCTCGACACCGAGGGCATGGCCAACGGCAATGATGGTCCCTACAAGGACGAGGCCAAGTACGCGACCCTCGACACCGGCAAGCCCCCCGTCGAGCCCGGCCCCCAGGATGCCGACATCCTCTGGCGGTACGACATGATGGAGGAACTCGGTGTGTTCCCCCACAACGCCTCCAACTGCTCGGTCATCCTCGTCGACGGCAAGCTGTTCGTCTGCACCTCCAACGGCCAGGACTGGACCCACGTCAACATCCCCTCCCCCAAGTCCCCGAGCTTCATCGCGCTTGACCCGAATACCGGCGAACTGCTGGGCGAGGACAATGCGTCGATCGGCCACCGCATCTACCATGGTCAGTGGACCTCTCCGTCCGCGGGCAAGGTCGACGGGAAATGGCAGGTCTTCTTCGGCGGTGGCGACGGTGTCGTCTACGCCCTCTCCGCCACGCCCGAGAAGGGCAGCGGCAAGCCCGCCGCGAAGGTCTTCCCCAATCAGCCCGACCTCGTCGAGGACCCCGAGCTGAACTACCTCAAGAAGGTCTGGTGGGCCGACTGCGTTCCGCCGGAGTACAAGGCCAAGGACGGCAAACCCATCAAGTACCCCGCCGCCGAGGGACCCAGCGAGATCAACAGCACCCCGGTGTTCTATGACGGCAAGGTGTACGTCGCGATCGGACAGGACCCCGAACACGGGGAAGGCGTCGGACGCCTCGTCTGTCTCGACCCCAGCGGCAAGACCGGGGACATCACCAAGACCGGCCTCGTCTGGGACTACAAGGGCATCAAACGCTCGATTTCGACGGTCAGCATCGATCCCGCGACCGGGCTTCTCTTCATCGCCGACTTCTCGGGCTTCGTGCACTGCCTCGACGCCAAGACCGGCAAGCTGAACTGGGTCCATGACATGAAGGCCCACATGTGGGGGTCGACCTTCGTGGCCGACGGCAAGGTCTATGTGGGCGACGAGGATGGCGACGTGGTCGTGCTGGCAGCGAAGGGCGGAGACAAGCCCGTGGTGATCAGCGAGACCAACCTGGGTGCCCCCGTCTATGGCACGGCGATCGTCGCCAACGGCACGCTCTACCTGATGGGTCAGACCCATCTCTATGCGGTCGGTGCCAATGCGAAGCCGGTCACGACCGATGCCGCCAAGCCCGGCGAGGTCCAGATCAAGAACTGAAGACCCCAGCAGGGGATGCCGCGAGACCGCGGCATCCCCTTTCCGTCCAAGGACACCGAAGATCACCCGTGATCGCGGACTGGACGGGCCCCAGCGGACCGGTAGCCTGCCGGCCTGATGTCACTCCTCGAACGCCTCTCCCTCCGCAGCCTCGTCGGACTGGCCCTGGGCCTCGGCCTGCTGTTCGCCGGCTGCGCCACCTCGCCGCGCAAGACCGAAAGCATGCTGGCAGCCTCGGGATTCAAGGTCATCCCGGTCACCACCCCCGAGCAGCAGAAGCAGCTGGCCACCCTGCCGTCGGGCAAGATCTCGGTCATCAAGCGTCAGGGTAAGGTCTTCTTCGTCTATCCCGACTCCAACCAGAAACAGCTCTACGTGGGCCAGGACGCCCAGTACGACGCCTACCAGAACCTGCTCCTGAATCGCGAGGCGATGCAGGAGTCGCTCGCCGCATCCCAGGCCGCCAGCAACGCTGCCGCGCTCAATGCCGAGGCGAACATCGTGAGCTCGGAACCCTGGGGCTTCTACGATCCCTGGGTGGTCTTCGGCCCTTGGTATCCCTGAACCCTTCCCTCCGACCGCAGCATGAAACACCCCATCCTCCGCCTGTTGACTCCCCTCGTTGTCGCGATCGCCCTGCTCACGGGCTGTGCCTCGGGCGGCTCCAAGGTCGCCCATCTCGAGAGCCTCCTGGCCGCCTCCGGATTCCGAGTGGTGCCCGCCACCACCGACGAGGAGCTCCAGCAGGTCCAGACGCTTCCCAAGAACGCGATCACCAAGGTCAATCGCCGAGGGAAGGAGTACTACATCTTCCCGGACTCGACCCAGAAGCAGCTCTACATCGGCACGCCCGATCAGTATCAGGACTTCCTGACCCGACGGGAGATCGAGAAGAACGCCGCGGCCGACAACGCCGCCTACGCGGAGTCCCTCCGGGACGCCCGGACTGCGAGCTCCGCGAACTGGGACAACGCGTGGGGCAATTGGACCGGCACCGGCGGCTACTGAACCGCGAGCGGTTTCGTCACTTCAGCTTCCGGACCCAGACATTGCGGAAGCGGACCGGATTGCCGTGGTCCTGCAGCAGCAGCGGTCCCTTCGGGGTCACACCCTTGAACTGGGCCGCGGTCGTGGCGTCGCCTGAGACCGGGATATGGTCCTGCACCAGGACCCCGTTGTGGAAGACCGTGAAGGAACCCGGCGTCACCTTGCCATCAGGTCCCGCCTGGGGCGGATGGAAGACGATGTCGTAGGTCTGCCATTCCCCGGGCTTGCGACTCGCGTTCACCAGCGGCGCCGAGAAGCCGTAGAAGGAACCCGCCTGGCCGTTCGGGTAGGTCGGGTTCTGATGGCTGTCGAGCACCTGGATCTCATAGCGGCCCTGAAGATAGACTCCGCTGTTGCCCCGCCCCTGCCCCTCCCCCTTTACCTCGGCCGGGGACGCCCACTCGATGTGGAGCTGGATCGGACCGAATTCCTCACGGGTCATCAGGTTGCCCTTTCCGACCTCGAAGTAGCCATCCCGGACGGTCCATCGCGGCGCCGCGCCATCGCCGCCCTTCCACGCCGAGAGATCCTTGCCATCGAACAGGACGACGGCGTCGGAGGGCGGTGCGCCCTGCACACCCGGAGTCACCACGGGCGGAGCCGCGTCGGCCGCCAAGAGGGTTGAGGCACAGAGACCCATCCCAAAGAGGGATGCGAGGCAGAGGGAAGTGCGTGGAAACATGATGGTCAGGAGAGAATGACGTCCCGCCTCAATCTCGTCCACGCCTCTCACATGAACCTTACGGTCCGCATCGGATGAGCGTCTTCAGTGGAGCCCCACCCCGATCCAATTTGTCGAACACCCGTGGCAGCTCGGAGAGGGAAGCCTCGGCCGTGATGAAGGATCCGACCGGAACCCTGCCGGCCTCGAGGAACCCAAGCGCCCTTCGAAACATCTCCGGCGTGTGGTGGAAACTCGCACGCAGGCTCAGCGAACCATAATGGATCCAAGCCGTGTCGAGGCGCACCGAGGTGCCGGAGGGACATCCTCCAAACCAGTTCACACGTCCGCCGGGCCGGACGGCCTGGACGGCGGTCTCCCAGGCCTGCGGTTGCCCCACCGCCTCGAACACCGCATCGAAACCTCCCAGTGCCTCCGCATGGGTGACCACGCCTCCAAGATCCCCGTCGACGGGAACGGGGATGACCTCCTCGACCCCGAGCGACTGGGCGACGCCGAGTCGGTGGGCGCCACGTCCCGCGACCGTGATCCGAGCCCCGAGCGACCTCAGCACGACGGCGGCCAGGAGACCGATCGGGCCGCTGCCGAGAACCAGGATCCTGTCCCCAGGCTCGACGCCCAGCTCCTCGACCCCGAGGAGCACACAGGCCAGCGGTTCGGCCATCGCCGCGGCGCAGAAGTCGAGACCGTCCGGAATCCGATGGAGATTTGTCCGCACGATTCGTTCCGGAACCACGATGGATTCCGCGTAGGCCCCATTGAGGAAGAGCAGATCCTCACACAACTGCTGCTGTCCCCGCTGGCATGGTCGACATCGTCCACACGGGGCCGAGTTCGCCGCCACCACCCGATCACCGGCACGCCAATCGGGAATCCCGGGCCCTGTCTCGACAATCACCCCGGCCAGCTCATGACCGAACCGGCAGGGTGGCGTGAGCATCCTCGCGTGGTGGCCACGGCGCCAGACCTTGAGATCCGTGCCGCAGGTGAGGGCTGCCTCGATCCGGATACGGACCTCGCCACATTCCAGGGGAACCTCGGGGACCTCCCGGATTTCCAGGGAGCGTGTGCCGAGCAGATAGGCCGCCTTCATGGAACAACCCAACCGGACAACGCGCTTGCGGGGCAAGGTGAAGTTCTCGCACCGTCGCGGGCCATGGACATGTTGCGACAGGCACTCGAGTTCGTCCTGCACCTCCAGGACCACCTCTATGAGCTCACCCGCTCCCAGGGGCCCTGGATCTACGCCATCCTGTTCACGATCATCTTCTGCGAGACGGGTCTCGTGGCGACACCGTTCCTTCCCGGAGACTCCCTGCTCTTCGCCGTGGGTGCGGTCGCGGCCAATCCCGCCTCGGGACTCAACGTCTGGATGGCCGGCCTCCTGATGCTGGTCGCGGCCATCCTGGGCGACACCGTCAATTACTGGGTCGGGCGCTTCGCGGGCCGCCGCCTGTCCGCCGCCTTTCCCCGGATCATCAAACCCGAGTACCTGGAGCGGACCCATGCCTTCTTCGAGAAATACGGGGGCAAGACCGTGATCCTCGCCCGCTTCGTCCCCATCATCCGGACCTTCGCCCCGTTCGTGGCGGGCATGGGTTCCATGAACTACTCGCGGTTCATGACCTTCAACGTGGTCGGAGCCGCCCTCTGGATCGCTCTGATCCTACCGGCTGGCTGGTACCTGGGCCAGTTCGAGTTCGTGAAGAAGCGTTTCGAGCTGATCGTGATCGGCATCATCGTGGTCAGCCTGCTCCCCATGGTCTTCGAGATCTGGAAGGCGAATAGGGAGTCCAAGCGAACGGCCAGCTCCGGGAACCGCTAGGCGGGCTCCGATCAGGGCCGGTGTTCGATCCGAACCAGCTGGGTGTCCTTGTTGCCCACCCAAGCCGTCCCGGTCTCGAGCACGTAGAGGCATCCCTCGGGCCCGATCGCCAGATCGATGGGCCGCATGAAGGTCATGTTCGGACAGAACCGATCCATGTGGAGGGTTCCATCCGGACGCCTGGCGATCTGGTCCTGGTCGTCCAGGTGCACGACGAGGATCCAGTTGCGGGACCACTCGTAGATGAAGAGGCAGTGGTCGAACTCCTTGGGCAGCTTCGTCGGGGACTTCAGGGCGTCGTCGAAGTGGTAGACGGGACCGGCGCAGGCCGTGCGTCCTCCGGACCCTACGGCCGGGAACCGGACCGAGGCGCCATAGGGATACCAGATGAAGGCCGGCTGTGCCGGGGGCAGTTCCCGGGGGCCGGTGTTGTATCGGGACTCATTCATCGGATGCGCCGGATCCCAGGCGAGCCCATTCGACCGCGTCTGGAAGTCATGTCGGCGGTACGGCCGGTTGTCACCGATCACCAGCGGCCATCCGAAATTCCCAGCAGCGCGGGCCTGGTTGATCTCGTCGAAACCCGCCGGTCCGCGCGACTCATTCGGACCTCCCGCATCCGGACCCACCTCGCCCCAGTAGAGGTAGCCAGTCTTCCGATCCACCGAGATCCGCCACGGGTTCCGGTTCCCCATCACGTAGATCTCGGGGCGGGTGTTGGGTGTGCCGGGCGGGAACAGGTTGCCCTTCGGAATCGTCACCGACCCATCGGGTTCCGGATGGATCCGGAGGATCTTGCCGCGGAGGTCGTTGGCGTTGGCCGCCGATTTCAGGGCGTTCCACGGTCCCCGACCGTCCCGCTCGTCGACCGGCGTGTAGCCATCCGACTCCCCCGGATGCGTGTTGTCACCCGTCGCGGCATACAGGTTTCCGGCCGCGTCGAAGGCCAGTGAACCCGCGGAATGGCAGCACTGGTCGCGCTGGTAGGTCACCCGCAGCAACTCCTTCCGGGACGACAGGTCGAGGGTGTCCCCACGCATCGTGAACCGGGAAACGAAGTTGTCGCCTTCCTTGCTGCCCGACGCATTCGTACGGGTCTGGGGATCGGAGTGGGTCAGGTAGATCCATCCGGTCTCCTGGAACCGAGGATCCAGGACGAGGCCGATCAGTCCGTCCTCGAGCTCCTTGAACACCTCGAGGCGACCCGCCACGACGGTTTGACGCGTATCGGGTTTCCAGATCTTCACCACCCCCGCGCGCTCGATCGTGAAGACCCGGCCATCCGGCGCCACGGCGATCTCCATCGGGTCCACCAGGGTGTCCTCGATTGTGCCATCGCCATCCGTATCCCGGTCTGCATCCAGGACCACCTTGTGGAACGCCCCGTCCGCCTGAGGGCCCGAGGGCTTGGGCGAGGGTTTGTCCTCGGCGACAGCCCGCGTGAGGGCCATCAAGAGGAGGACTGCGAGTACCGGGAGTCGTAACGGGGACGGGATCACCCGGAGATCGAACCCGCTCTCCCCTCGACTGGGCAATCCGCATCTTGGGATCGCGGGATCCGGACCGGGATGCTCACGGGAACAGCCCGCGCAGCTTCTTGGCCTCCCACACCCGCTGCACACCCAGCGTGGTCGCCGCCAGACGCATGGGAATCCCATCCCGCCTCGCCAGACCCAGCGTCTGCACAAACGCCCCCTCGAGGATCCTGAAGAGTCGATCCATGACCTCGCCCTCGGACCAGAAGAACGACTGGAGATCCTGGACCCACTCGAAGTAGCTGACCACCACCCCGCCGGCATTGCAGAGGATGTCGGGAACCACAAAGACATCGCCCCGCTCATTGAGGATCCGGTCGGCCTCCGGCGTCGTGGGACCATTCGCGCCCTCCGCCAGGACCCGGCACCGCAGGCGGGCTGCATTGGACTCAGTGATCTGACGCTCCATCGCTGCGGGCACGAGGACGTCACAGGACAGGAGCAGGAGGTCCTCGGGCGGCAGGGGTTCGGATTCCGGGAACCCGACCACGGTCCCCTTCTCAGTGACCCATCGATCCAACCGTGGAAGATCCAATCCCTTGGCGTTGTGGATGGCCCCCATGGCATCTCCGACTGCGATCACCCGGAGGCCCTGTTTGACCAACGACTGGGCCGCGACGCTGCCGACATTCCCGTAGCCCTGGACCACCGCGGTCGCTCCCTCGGCGGCCAGGCCGAGGGTGTCCATGGCACGACCCGCCAGGTAGGCCACACCGCGACCGGTCGCCTCACGTCGGCCCAGCGATCCCCCGATCCCGACCGGCTTGCCGGTCACCACGCCCGGCACCGGATGTCCTGCGTGTACCGAATAGGTGTCCATCATCCAGGCCATGGTCTGCTCATTGGTCCCGAGATCGGGTGCCGGGACGTCGAGCTGGGGCCCGATGAACCCGATCAGCTCCTGGGTGTACCGCCGGGTCATGCGCTCCAATTCCCCAACGGTGAGGGCGCGGGGATCCACGGCGATGCCGCCCTTGGCCCCGCCGTAGGGCAATCCCGTGAGGGCGCATTTCCAGCTCATCCACATCGCCAGCGCCGCCACTTCGCCCAGCTCCACACGGGGATGGTACCGGATGCCGCCCTTGGTGGGACCCAGGCTGAGGTGATGCTGGACGCGATAGCCCGCAAAGACGCGGGTGGAGCCGTCGTCCATCCGTACCGGCACCGAGACGCTGAGGGCGCGCTTGGGGGACTTGAGTCGCAGACGATCCCCTTCGGGCATGCGGAGCCGATCGGCGACGGCATCGAACTGGCGGCAGGCCATGTCGAAGACCGGATTCTTGTAGAGGTCCATGGGATACGACGAGTCTTCCGGTGGAACCGCTGGATCGCAATCCCCCTTCGTCCGTGGTCTGCTTCCACCATGGCGCCTGTCCACCGCACCGACCTCGAATCCCGGGAACGCCGGTTCCTGAGCCCGCTGGCCCAGTTCAGTGGCGACTCCCGGGGTCGTGCCCACCGCGAGGCTCCCCCCGAATGGCGTACCGAGTTCCAGCGCGACCGGGACCGCGTCATCCACTCCCGGGCCTTCCGCCGGCTC
The DNA here is from genome assembly GCA_964654875.1 of uncultured Verrucomicrobiota bacterium. Classification (GTDB taxonomy): domain Bacteria; phylum Verrucomicrobiota; class Verrucomicrobiia; order Limisphaerales; family UBA9464; genus UBA9464. Next base: position 8,928 of record CAZZKQ010000023.1, read on the forward strand.
GAGTACAAGACCCAGGTCTTCCTGAACGGCACCGGCGATCACCTCCGCACCCGCCTCACCCACACCATGGAGGTGGCGGCCATCTCGCGGAACATCGCCCGGGCCCTCGGCCTCAACGAGGACCTCACCGAGACCATCGCGCTGGCCCACGACCTCGGGCATTCCCCGTTCGGACACACCGGCGAGCATCGGCTGGACCGGCTGATGCGTGGCCACGGCGGGTTCGAGCACAACCGGCAGAGCCTCCGGGTGGTCGATGTCCTCGAGCGGAAATACCCCCGATTCCCCGGCCTGAACCTCACCTGGGAGGTGCGCGAGGGCCTCGCCAAGCACGATGACACCTTCGCACTGCCACCCAAGGGCCCGCAGTTCCCCTACCACCAACCCTCGCTCGAGGCCCAGGTCGCGAACCTCGCCGACGAGATCGCCTATTACAGCCACGATCTCGATGACGGATTGGAGCACCGGCTGCTCGACGAGAAACGCCTCGTGAGGGAGGTCGAGGTCTGGGCCGAGGCTGCAGCGGCGGTCCGGAAGCAGTTCGGGTCCCCGCCCGCCGAGAGCCGCCGCTACTACACGATCCGACAGATCATCGACCAGCAGGTCATCGATGTCGTCGAATCCACGCTCATGAGGATCGGGGACGCCGGGGTCCGCTCGGCCGACGAGGTCCGCGCCTTCAAGAGACCCTTGGTCGGCTACAGCACGGGTCGACGGAAGGCCAACCTCGCCCTCCGGAAATACCTCTACCGGAATCTCTACTACAACCCGGTCGTCGCCGGCCCCAACGACCGGGCGGTCCGCATGCTGGGACAGGTCTTCACCGCCTTCCTCGAGAACCCGAAGCTGATGGGCGGCACCGCGGCCCGGGACGTCGCCAAAGTCGGCCTCCACCGGGCCGTATGCGACCATGTCGCCGGGATGACCGACCGCTATGTCATCCAGGAACACGACCGCCTGTTCGGCCTGCCGGTATCACCGTGAGCCGCCGGGCTTCCGCCTCCGCGCGGACGGCTTTGGAGCGGGTGTCTTGGTCCGGTAGAGGTTGTCGATGAGGGACCGCTCCAGCGGCTGGCTCTCCTCGGCAGGAATGAGCACCTCCAGATAGCAGGCGCCCTTGTGGGATCGGGCACGGGCGAGGGCAGCCTCCAGTTCGGCCACCGTCGCCACCCGGGCACAGAACCACCCGCGACACCGCATCGCCTCCGGGACCCGGTGGTAGTTCCAGCCCGCGAGGTCGTCGTAGACATGGCCCCGCTCGCTGATGACCTCCTCCACGCCGTAGAGCCCGTTGTTGAGGACCAGGATCACGGGATCGATCCCGTATCGACCCATCACCCCCAACTCGGTCGCCGTGAACTGGTGGGCTCCATCCCCGGTCACCATCACCACGCGGCGTCCAGGCTCAGCCAGGGCCACCCCCATCGCGGCAGGCGTCGCCCAGCCGATGGATCCCCAGAGCGTCTGGGATTCGTAGCCCACTCCCATGGGAAGACGCAGACGCGACAGGTGCAGCATGCAGGTCCCGGTCTCCGCCACCAGGATGTCGGCTCCCCTGAGGAACCGCTCGAGCCGTGGATACAGGGTGGGCGACGAGACCGGATCCGCAGGACCACCCGGAAGCGACATCCTCTTCGAGGGCGCCACGGCGGCTCGACGACGCGCTGGAATCTTCCGGGCCAACGCACGGACCACATCCACCAGTGCGATGGAGGTGAACAGTTCGCCACCGACATCGGCGTGCTCGGGTCCGACCGTGATCACCCGGGATGGATCCAGCGCCCCCGTCCACAGGCCCATGTTCAGGTCCTCCGGGATCACGCCTCCGAGGTCGAGCACCACATCCGCGCCCTCCACCACCGATGCGACCGTTTCCGGAGCCGATCGGTGGCCGTTGTACAGGCCCAGATAGCCCGGGAGCGATTCATCGAGCAGCCCCTTGTCCATCGGGGTCAGGGCGAACGGAAGTCGGGACCGGCGCAGCAGATCCCGGAGATCCCCGAGGGCCCCATATCGGGCAATGTGGAAGGAGGGCAGGACCACGACCTTCCGGGCAGCCTTGAGGCGCGTGAGGATCGCCTCAAGCGCACCCTGGAGCTCCCGGGTATTACTGGAAGGAATGGGTCGCCCCATCGGCCGGGTCCGCGCGGAGGGCAGGCCCCGGACCGGCATGAGGGCCAGGTCCTCTGGAATCAGGATGTACGCAGGCTGGCTCAGCCGGAACGCCTCCCGGAGGACACGGTCCATCTCGTGGACGGCATTGTCCGGGGTCAGCTGGACCGCGACGCCAGCCGCGCTGGCGGAGACCGCGACGAAGGGATCCGGCGATCCATCCCCCAGCGAGTGGTGGGTGACGAGGCGTCGACGCTGGATCCGCGTGCTGGGGGCCCCCACGACATGGAACACCGGAAGCCGATGCGCCTTGGAGCCCATGACCCCGTTGAGCGCACTGAGCTCCCCAACCCCGTAGGTCGTCGAGAGGATCGCAGCACCACGACGTCGGGCGTATCCATCCGCCGCATAGGCGGCATTGAGCTCGTTGGAGCAGACGACCCACTTCAGGCGGGGCGACGACTCCACGGCATTGTCGATGGGGAACGAGTAGTCCCCGGGGACTCCAAAGACGTGGTCGATCCCGAGCGCCGCGAGGCGCTCCATCACATACTCGGCTACCGATGGCATACGCCAGGCGTGGTATCCGAACCGACTCGCGTTGGAAAGCCGGCCGACGGGTTCTTTGCGGCTTGAGCGCCCATCGCCCCCACCGCGAGGCTTGCCGGATCCAATGCCGGCCACCGCCACCCGTCTCCACTCGTTCACCGAATCGGTCATCCGTGGAATGACCCGTCTGGCCCTGCGTCACAACGCGATCAACCTCTCGCAGGGGTTCCCCGACTTTGGTCCACCCGAACCTGTCCTTCAGGCCCTCGAGCGGGCGCTTCGGGGTCCCCACCATCAATACGCCATCACCTGGGGCGCCCCGCGGTTCCGCGAAGCCCTCGCCCGGAAGATCCACCGCTTCAGCGGGGCACCGGTCGATCCTGAGCAGAACCTGGTCGTCACCTGCGGCAGCACCGAGGCGATGATGGTCGCCATGATGACGGCCTGTAATCCCGGAGACCGCGTCATCGTCTTCTCACCCTTCTATGAGAACTACGCGGCCGACGCGATCCTGTCGGGCGCAGAGCCGATCTACGTGCCGCTCCGCGCCCCGGAGTTCCGCTACGATCCGCAGGAGCTCGCCCGGGCCTTCGAACAGCGGCCCAAGGCCATCGTGGTCTGCAACCCGTCCAACCCGACCGGCCGCGTGTTCTCGCGGGAGGAGCTGATGGAGATCCTCGCGTTGGCCGAGCGCCACGATGCGTTCGTCATCATGGACGAACCCTACGAGCACATCGTCTACGGACCGCATCGACACACCTACATGCATGCCCTGCCGGGGGCGGAGGACCGGGTCATCACCTGCAATTCCCTCTCGAAGACCTACTCCATGACCGGTTGGCGGCTGGGCTATGTCCAGGCCGCGCCCCGCGTCATCGACCAGGCAAAGAAGGTCCACGACTTCCTCACGGTGGGTGCTGCTGCACCGCTGCAGGAGGCGGCTGTCACGGCCCTCGACCTGCCGATGGAGTACTACCGGGACCTCACCGATCTCTACACGGCGAAGCGTGATGTCTTCATCGGCTGTCTCCGGGAATTGGGTCTCCCGTTCCAGGAACCCGAGGGAGCCTACTTCGTCATGGTCGACATCTCCTCGCTGGGATTCCCGACCGACACCGAGGCGGCCGAGTGGATGGTGCGAGAGATCGGCGTGGCGGGGGTTCCCGGCTCGAGCTTCTTCCGTGAGCCCGAGCACCGATTCATCCGGTTCCACTTCGCCCGTCAGGAGGTGACGCTGCGTGAGGCGGCCTCCCGACTGTCGCGGCTTCGCGATGTCCGTGGGCGCTGATTGGGCAGCGTCGACACCATTCCGGCGGGCTCTGTCAATCCACGGGCCATCCCTAAATCTGGCGATGGTGGAGTGTCCGGTCGACGCCCAAGATGGGCGACGTGAGATACAAATTCCAATCCAAGCAAACCAAGACCAACACCATCGACGGAGCCACCCAGTGGCTTCGGGCCTTCTTCCACCTCAAACTCCCTGAGCTCGCCATCTTCATCGACTGGTCCAGGCCCTTGGAGGTCGTGAAGCGGGAAACCGTGACCGAGGAGGACGGCTTGCGGCTGCCACAGCCCAAGGAACTGTGCACCATCCGTCTCTTCGACCTCGAAGGCGAACCCACCTACTTCACTCTCAGCGCCACAATCCTCGGGCCCGGGATGTTGAATCGTGGTGGACACCTTGAGGACGACGACGCCGATCCAAGCGCCAATTGAGTGGTCCACCAGATCCACCCGACACGGCCCGCTCTCAGTAGTCCTGCGACCGGCTCATCAGGGGCGACTGCCACGCGCCCTTTGCGCCCGGGGTGTTCACCTTGGGCGGGGCGTCCATCGGCGGGCCCATTGGATTCTGCATCTGCTGCGCCATCTGAGGCTGCTGCCCGCCCTGCATCGCCATCATCTGCTGGCCCTGTTCGCCCAGCTTCTGGCGGACGCCATCCAGCTGCTCGCTCACCTGCTCAAGCTTGCCCTCGGTCTCGTCCGACGGCTCCAGCCCCTGAAGCTGGTTGAGCGCCTGCTCGGCCCCCTCAAGGCGGGCGGCCTGCTGCTCCAGCGATTCATTCTTGGGTTGCTGCATCAGGCGGTCGGCCAGCTTGGAGAGTGCTTCCTCCAGACGGTCCTGGGTCTGATCCGCCTTCTGCTTCAGCCCCTGCTTCTGCGGCTGGAGCTCGTTCGCCTGCTGATAGAAGTCGAGCGACTGACTGAGCATCTGGGTCTTCTGCTCGAGACTCTGCTGGTCGGCCTGGTTCGACAGCTGATCGGCCTGGTCCTCCATCACCTGGGAGAGCCGACGGTTCACCGCCGCCAGGGTCTCCTTGGCGGGCTCGTGGTCCGGGACCTTGTCGAGGGCCTTCTCCACCTGCTCCTTGGCCATGCGGAGCACGGCCAGCTTCTCCTTGGGCCAGGGCATCTGGAGCTCCTGGGTCATCAACAGGCGTGCATTGAACGTCAGCGCATCCGCCAACCGCTCCTTGCCCTGCTGCAAGGCCTCCTGGATCCCCTCGTCCTTGGGCTTGAGCTGGGCAGCGTCCTCGATCATGGCCACGCCCTCCTCGATCTCCTTGAAGTCGGGACGCGGGATCGGGGCCTCCGTCGGACGGGGCGCCACCAGACGGGTCGACTGGGACTTCCGGGTCCCCTCCTTCATCAGCGTGTCAGCCAGCTGATCCCGCGAAGTCTGTTCCCCCGACTGGGCCTCGGGATTGTTGGGGTCGGTCTCCTGGGCCGAGGTGAACCGCTCGAAGGCATTGCGGAGCTTCTCGAGCTTCTGCTGGAGCGGAACGTTGGGCTTCTGCGCCTCGTCGAGGTTTCGCTTCGCGTCCGCAAGGAGCAGGTCGAGCAGCTGGCGTCGGACGAACTCGAAGTTCGACCGGTGGGTCGGTGTGTCCGATTCCCGGATGAGGCCGGCGAACTGCCGCAGGCTCTCGCGCCAGCGGGCGATCGTCTCCTCCAGGTTCGTGCGCTTCGTCGCCTCGCCCAGACGGAACTCCGCATTGCCCTTCTGGAACCGGGCCTTGCGCGACAGCGTCCTCCCGCCAAGGGACTCCGCCCGGTCCAGCGACAGCAGGGCATCCTCGAACTGCCCGGCCGCGTAGAGCGCCACCCCATGATCGTAGAGCAGCCGGGCGTTCTCCGGATCCTTCTCCAACGCCGCCGCCAACACCGTGACGGCCTTCGCCGCCTGTCCATTGGTGATCGACTGCTGGAGGGCCGGGATGTCCACCGGGGCGGCCAACGTCGGCACCGACAGCACCGTGGCGACCACGAGGCCGGCACCCAGACGGCCGAGCGGAGAGGAGGTCAGGGATCCGAAGTTCATAAGGGGTCAGGGCGAAGGAGCGGGTGCGGTGGCGATGGAGACCGGTCCCCGAGGCCGGACCACCCGATCCGCCGCGAGCAGAACCTGCCCCAACAGGCAGGCCACCGCCAGTGCCAGCGGGACGGGGAACAGCTCACGGTAGTTCTTCAAATCCTCCCGAGCCGCCGCCTCGGTCATGGGCTCGAGGATCTCCTTCCGGAACAACTCCAGCCCCTCGCCCTTGTCGCCCAGCCGGTAGTAGCGCCCACCGGTCACAGCCGCCAGGCGCTGCAGGTTGCTCTCGTTGAGACGGGAGATGACTTCCTGGCCGAAACTGTTCTTCGCCGCCCCGCCCCGATTTGAGGGCACCTTCGCGCCCCCCGGCGTACCGACACCCATCGTGACGACCCGGATCTGGTACTGACGCGCCAGACGCCGGGCGGTCTCGACCGGATTGCTCGTCAGGTCCTCGCCGTCGGAAACGAGCAGGATCAACCGGGGATTGATCCGGTTGGTCTCGAAGTAGCGCCCCCCCCGCTCCAACGCCGACGTCAGGGAGCTGCCCGGATCCTCCAGCAGGTTGGGGTCGAGGTAGCGCATCATCATGCGCAACGCGAGGGTGTCGAAGGTCAGCGGCGCGTTCAGGTAGCCCACGCCGCTGAAGGTGATGAGGCCCACCCGATCCGATCGGTTGGAGGCCAGGAAACGGTCGAGGGCGTTGGTGGCCGCATACCACCGGCTCGGACGGACATCCTGGGCCAGCATCGAACGCGAGGCGTCGAGGGCGATCAGGTACGGGATGCCTTGAAGGGAGGACTGGTCGCTCTTGCGGAACCACAGCGGACGCGCCAGCGACAGCAGGGCGAAGGTCAGCACCCCCAGGCTTAGGACGAGGTCCAGGTTCAACGCCCGGGGCGAGGTATTGGACGCCGCCCAGGACCGATTCGGTCCACCGACGAAGAGGATCCGACGGCTCTGACCCGACCGACGCGACCGCCACAGCAGCCAGCCGACCGCGGCGACCACCAGCGGGGTCAGGTACAGGATCCAGGAATGGGCGAAACGCATGGCGTAGATGGGGTCAGGTCACACGTACATTCCAGATCCGGGTTCGGGCCAGTCCCAGCAACCAGCTCCCCAGCGCCACCGCAGTGAACCAAGGGTAGAGCTCCTGCCAGTTCACATAGCGC
>CAZZKQ010000024.1:0-15841 GCA_964654875.1 uncultured Verrucomicrobiota bacterium
CGCCGGTCACGTTAGCCAGGACGGGGCGGCGGGGATTTGTCGGTCATCCTGAAGGCCGCCAGGCGCTTCTTCGGACCGCTCGTCTTCTGCTCCAGCAGCACCGACCGGCCCACGAACCCGCCTTTGTCGAACGAGACAAAGATGCCAAGCCCCGCCTCGATGGGAGAGGTCGCCTCGTCCAGCTCATGGCCATAGAGCGGATAGCAGACCTCGGTTCGGAGGGTGTCGCGGGCCCCGAGTCCGCACGGTTGCAGGCAGCCGACATGGCCCAGGTCCAGACACCGGTTCCAGATCGTCTCGATCATGTCCCCCGGCGCGACAATCTCGAATCCGTCCTCGCCCGTGTACCCGGTCCGGGCCACCCAGATGGGACCCACGGTTCCGGAGGTCCCCGAGAGGGACTTCCACAGTCCGATCTCGTTCTTCTTCAAATCCAGCACCGAGCCCACCGCGGTGCCGGCCTGGCTTGGACCCGGGAAGACGTCCGCGATGAACTGGACCACCCGGGGTCCCTGGATGGCGGCGGCCCCCAGACGGGGGGACGCATCCTCGAAGATCACACCCGACCGGTGGCTGGAGCCGCAGATGCGCTCCTGGAGCCAGGAGACATCGACCTCGATGCGACTCGCATTGATGATCAGAAGGAACTCCATGGGGGCGATCCGGTACACGTAGAGATCGTCCACCGTTCCGCCATCCTCCCGGCACATCTGCGAGTACTGTCCTTGGCCCACGACGAGTTTCCGCACGTCATTGGTGAGGGTCTCATTGAGGAAGCCCTCGGCGGCTGGCCCCGTGACAAAGACCTCGCCCATGTGCGAGATGTCGAAGATGCCGGAGGCGCGGCGGACGCAGAGGTGTTCGTCGACGATCGACGAGTACTGGACGGGCATCTCCCATCCGCCGAACTCGATGAGCTTGCCGCCGAGGCGTTGGTGGGCTGCGAAGAGGGGGGTGCGTTTCAGGGACATGGACAGTGGGCTGGAGAGCCGCATCGGTGCGGATGCGGACCGTGAGTCCGACACTGGTTCAGGGTCTTGGATCCCTCAACTGCCAATCAGCGCAGAGCGTCGACATTCCGAGGACCCGCCGTACTCTCGGAGGCGTGATCCGGAACGTGATCTTCGACTGGTCTGGGACCCTGGTGGATGACCTGCCTGCGGTGTGGGAGGCCAGCAACCATGTGTTCCGTCAGGCTGGCATACTGCCGCTGTCGCTGGACCAGTTCCGGTCCGAGTTCCAGCTGCCCTATCACGGGTTCTATGAGCGGTATCTGCCCCAGGTCCCCATGCCGCAGCTGGAGCTGTGGTTCCGGACCCGATTCGCCGAATGCCAGGACTCCATCGTCCCGCTGCCCCACGCCCGTGAGATGCTGGAGTTCTGCAAGGCGCAGGGCCTCAGGCTCTTCATCCTCACGGCGGTCCACCCCAAGGCGTTCGCTGTGCAGGCCGAGACGATCGGATTCGCCCCGTTCTTTGAGCGCATCTACTCCGGGGTCGTCGACAAGCGGACCCGGATCCTCGAGCTGCTCGCCGAGAACGGGCTGGACCGCGACGCCACGATCTTCATCGGCGACATGCAGCACGACATCGAGACGGCCAAGGAGGGTGGCATCCACAGCGTCGGCGTGCTCACCGGCTACAACTCGCTCGAGCATCTGCGGCAGGCGGCGCCCGACCTGATCGTCGAACACCTGGGAGAACTGCGTCAGATCCTCGAGCGCCAGGGACTCCGACTCCGCCCGCCGGCCGAACCCGGACCGAAACGCCATCCGATCCCGACGGTTGGGGCACTGGTCTTCAACGACGCGGGAAAGATGCTTCTGGTGCGCACCAACAAGTGGTCGAACCTCTGGGGCATCCCAGGCGGGAAGATCGACTGGGGGGAATCGAGCGAGGACGCCCTCCGACGCGAACTCCTCGAGGAGACCGGTCTGAACGTCGAGGACGTCCGGTTTGCCATGGCCCAGGACGCGATCCATCCACCCGAATTCTACAAGGACGCCCACTTCCTGCTGCTCAACTACACCTGTCGCGCCCCGGGACGCCAGGAGGTGCGGCTGAACGCCGAGGCCCAGGAGTACCGGTGGGCGGACGCCTCGGAGGCCTGGCTGCTGCCGCTCAACACCCCGACCCGGATCCTGCTGGAGGCGGTCATCCCTAGACCGGAGGGGACCCCTTCATGACCCCGATGCCGGACACGATCACGCTCAGCGATCTCGAGGTCCGATACCGGGTGGGGGTTCCGGACGAGGAGCGGGCCCATCCGCAGCGACTGCTCCTGACCATCGAGCTGGATCTGGATGTCGCACCGGCGGCGCGTACGGACGACCTGGACCTGACGATCAACTATTTCGCCGTGAGCCGGCGTCTGCTGGGCCTGGGTGATGGACGCGAGTGGCGGCTGATCGAGACCCTCGCGGAGGAGATTGCGGGCCTCCTGCTCACGGAGTACCCGGCGCAGGCGGTCCGGGTGGAAGTGAAGAAGTTCATCCTGCCGGAGACGCGCCACGTCTCGGTCCGTGTGGCCCGGTCCCGCGGACGTTGAGGCCCTAAAGGAATTCGGACCGCTCCGTGCGGCCCCTACTTCGGGGCCGGTGTCTTCACCTTGGAGGAACCGTCGGACCCGAGCTCGGCCTCGAGCGGGGCCGGGGGATTGGTCGAGGCCGGGGCGGGGCGCCGGAATCCCTGGTTCAGGACCTCGGCCCCCTTCTTGTCGGAGCCGTACAGACCGCGACGGATCATGTCGATGCGCCGGGCGACGCTGAGCTCCTCGCGAAGCTTGCGGACCTGGTCACGCAACATGGCGAGATCGTTGAATTTTCGCTCCAGCTCGGCCTTCTCCGCCAGGAGGCGCTTGAGCTCGCGCTGGAGCTGTTCCCTGTTCCCTTCGCTGGTTGCGAGCTTCTTCTCGGTCTCGGCGATCTTTCCATTGAGGCCGGTGATCTCCTCGGTGAGACCATCCATCTTCTTGGTCAGATCCTCGCGCTCCCCCTCCAGCTGGGAGATCTGCTTGTCCTTCTTCTCGATCTCCATGCGGGCCGCCTCGGCAGCAGCCTTGGCCTCGGCCTCTGTCCGGGTCAGCTCCGCGGTGACATAGGTCCAGCGGTTTGAGATGAGCCCGACCTCCTCGATCCGATGGGCCAGGTTCGACTCCAGCGAGGCATTGACCTTCTGCTGCTCGGTCAGCCTCGAGGTGGTCGCCACCAGCTCGTTCGAGAGTGTGACCAGATGACTGGTCGAACGCGCCCTGTCCTCGGAGGCCAGACGGCTCGTCTGGTACCATCCAATTCCCAGGCCCAGACCGGCCACGGCCAGAATGACGCTCACGGTCTTCGCATTCATATCTCGTGTCAGGCTGCTCTCCGACGCCACGCCGCGCAAGTATCCGGTGGCCTGTTGCCGGGGAACAGTCCCACTCTACCGTCCGTCCATGGATCTGCCTGATCGAGCCGGCGTGATGATTCTGGGGAGCTGTCATCTGTTCCCCGGATCCGTGCTGCCCCTGCGGATCTTCGAGCCCCGCTACCGACGGATGCTCGAGGATGCACTCGAGGGGAACCGCATGTTCTGCCTCGCCATGAACCAGCCGGGAAGCAGCCGGGAGCGTCCCTGTGAGGTCGCCGGCCTCGGCATGATCCGGGTCTCGCACCAGAACCCGGACGGCACCTCGAACCTTGTCCTCCAGGGCATCTCCCGCGTCCGGCTCGGCAAGGCGGTCAAGTATCGTCCCTACCGGATCCACGGGATCGAGCCCATCGCCCCGGAGGAAGCCGATACCGTGGTGGTGGATGCCCTCGTGGAAAGGACCCTTGACCTCGTCGATGCGCGACTCCGGCTCGTGCCCACCCTGCCCGCCTCGTTCCTGGCCCCGCTCCTGGGAGCGAACGCCAAGTCCGGCGTCAAGGTGGTCGACTGCCTCGCCGCCCTGAGGAAGGTCGGGGATCCCGGGGCGCTGGCCGACGTGGTGGCCTCCCTGGTCCTGCCGGATCCGGTCATGCGCCAGATCATCCTGCAGACCCTCCGGGTCGAGGACCGGTTGCGGCAGCTCGTCCAGTTTCTGACCTCGGAGGTGGCCGACGCCTCCGGTGGGGGAGACGAATGAACACCCGCCCCCTTGATGAGCAGGCCCTCTCCCAGTCGGACCTGCCGCGGATTCATGCGGCGCTGTTCGCCCAGCTGATCACCAGCCATGCCCACAACGCCATGATCCTGCTGGGTCGCTACCCTGACCCCGAGACGGATCAGACCCGGATCCCGGATCCGGAGGCGGCGAAGATCTACGTCGACCAGCTCGAGATGCTCGAGGCCAAGACCCGGGGAAACCTCGGGCCCGACGAGGCCGATCTCCTCGCCAGGATGCTCCGAGTGACCCGGTCCGCTCTGGCCGGGGCGATTGATGCGGCTGGGGGGCAATCCTAGGGGACGCCCTCCGCGGCATCCCGGATCCGTCCATGGGGAAGTACCTCCACGTCTTCAGGATCGGCATCCAGAACACCCTGGTCTACCGGGCCAACTTTCTTTTCAGGGCAGTCTTCGGACTCATCCCGCTGACAGGAACCCTGTTCCTCTGGAAGACCATCTACGCGGGAAAGGGGCCCGAGGCGCTCATAGGGGACTACACGCTGTCCTCGATGATCAGCTATTATCTGCTGATCACCTTCATCGATGCCCTCACGGCGGTGGCGGAGGACGACTGGCAGATCGCCGCGGACATCAAGGACGGACTCATCAGCCAGATCCTGCTCAAGCCGATGGACTACCTGCTCTATCGCCTGAGCCTCTATGTGTCGGGACGGATGATCTACACGACGGTTGCTCTGATTCCGGTCACGCTGTTTGCCCTGTACCTGCGGCAATACCTGGTGGTGTCGACCGAAGCGATGACGATCCTGCTATTCGGCGTGTCGTTGGTGATGGCGGCATGCCTCCAGTTCTTCATCGCCTATTCTGTGGCCTTGTTGTCGTTCTGGGTCCTCGACATCAGCACCTTCATCTTCATCCAGTTCGCCTTCGAATACATCGCCAGTGGCCATCTGTTCCCGCTCGACATCCTGCCGCCGGCCCTGGCGCAGATCCTCAAGTTCACCCCCTACCCGTATCTCTGCTACTTCCCCGCGGCCATCTGCCTGGGACGGGTCTCCGGACCGGATCTCTGGCAGGGACTGGCGATCCAGAGCCTCTGGGTCGGGACCGGACTCGTCGCGGCCCGGGTCATGTGGTCACGGGGCATTCGAAGATACTCCGCGGTTGGAGGCTGAAGGATCGATCGATGGACTCGCCAGGCCAGCAAGCTGAACCCGTCCCGGCCGGAATCGCGGCACCGCCCTTCGTTGGCGAACCCCCGAGGAACGCCTGGGCCACGCTGCGCTTCTATGGCGGCCTCTATGGCGCGCTCTGGCGGAACAGCGTCACCCGGGAACTCCAGTTCAAGCTGAACTTCGTGCTGTGGATTATCGTGGAACTCCTCTGGTTCGCACTCCAGCTGGCGTTCATGTCCGTGCTGTACACCCATACCGATTCCATCGGTGGCTGGTCCCGGTGGGAGGTCATCCTGCTCGTGGGCTGCGCGAACTTCGTCCAGCAGCTCTTCACGGCGTTCTTCCTGACGAATCTGACGGATCTCTCGGAGCACATCAGGACCGGCCGTCTCGACTTCCTCCTCCTCCTCCCCGCCAACACCCGGTTTCTCGTGTCGCTCCGGAAGGTCGACCTCGGGGCGTTCATCAACGCCGCCGCCGCCTTCGCGGTCATGGTCCACGCAGCGAGGCAACTGGGGCTTCACCCGACGGCGGGACAACTCCTCGGATTTTCACTGCTCTGCGGGGTCGGGCTTTCGATCCACTACTCGCTGATGTTCATCCTCGCCACGATCGCCTTCTGGACGGTGCGGGCCCAGGGGATCGTCTGGGGCTACTACAACCTCTTCAACATCGCGCGCCTGCCGGAATCCGCCTTCCCCCAGGGCCTCTTCCGCCGGGTCTTCACCTTCGTCCTGCCCATGCTGCTCGTGGCCAACGTGCCCTCGAAGGTCCTCCTCCAGCGGCTGGGATCCCCCATCGAATGGTGGGTGCTGGTGCTGGTGGGTGCTTCCTGTTTCGTCGCCAGCGAGCTCTTCTGGCGGCAGTCCCTGCGCCACTACACCAGCGCCAGCTCGTAGGGACCGGAACCGGGCGATCGCCGGGTTGCGGAAGGCCCACCAGTTTGGAAGGGTCGAGGCCGGAGCCCGACGGAGACATGAACCTTCCCAGAGAGGCGTGGAACGCCCACCACCGGCACGTCACCCGACGTCATTTCCTCCAGGACTGCACCTCGGGCCTGGGCGCCCTCTGGCTGTCGCTCCAGGTGCACGCCGGGACACCTTCCGTTGGGCGCGACGCCGCCCGCCCCTTCGCACCGATGGCCCCGCACTTCGCCCCTCGGGCCAAGCGGGTGATCTTCCTCCACATGGCCGGTGCTCCCAGCCATCTCGAGCTCTATGACCACAAGCCCGAGCTGTCCCGCTTCGACGGCAAGACCTGTCCCCAGTCCTATCTCGACGGCAAACGCTTCGCCTTCATCCAGGGCATCCCAAAGCTGCTCGGTCCCCAATTCCCCTTTTCCCAGCATGGTCAGACCGGAGCCTGGCTCAGTGACCGCCTTCCCCACTTCCGACAGGTGGTCGATGAGGTCTGCTTCATCAAGAGCCTCCACACCGACCAGTTCAACCATGCCCCCGCCCAGCTGGCGATGCACACCGGCTTCGCCACACCAGGCTATCCGTCGATGGGCTCGTGGGTCACCTACGGCCTCGGCTCCTCGAATGCCGAGCTGCCCGGGTTCATCGTCCTCCTGAGCGGCGGCAAGACCCCGGACTCCGGCAAATCCGCCTGGGGACCGGGGTTCCTGCCCAGCGTCTATCAGGGTGTCCAGTGCCGCAGCAAAGGCGACCCAGTCCTGTACCTCGGCAACCCGTCCGGCGTCTCACGGGACCTCCGCCGGCTCTCCCTGGATGCCCTCGACGACCTCAATCGGCGTACCTATCAGCAGGTCGGGGACCCCGAGACCCTCACCCGCATCGCCCAGTACGAGACCGCCTTCCAGATGCAGGTCAGCGCGAGCGAGGCCTTCGACATCGGACGCGAACCCGAGGTGGTGAAGGCCGCATACGGGGTGAAGCCGGGTGAGGAGTCATTCGGCAACAACTGCCTGCTGGCGCGTCGGCTCGCAGAACGCGGGGTCCGGTACATCCAGCTCTTCCACTGGGGGTGGGATTCCCATGGAGCCAATGAACGTGAGGCGCTGCACAGCGGCTTCAAGCGCCAGTGCCTGGATGTCGACCAGGCCATGACGGCGCTGCTCCTGGATCTCAAGCAACGAGGGATGCTGGAGGACACCCTCGTCGTGTGGGCCGGTGAGTTTGGTCGAACCACGATGAAGGAGAACCGGGGCGGCGAGGTGATGGAGTGGGCGGGCCGGGACCACAACCCGGGGGCCTTCACGGTCTGGCTGGCCGGAGGCGGCGTGAAGCCGGGGTCCTATGGCCAGAGCGACGATCTCGGCTACGAGGCCGTCGTTGATCGCGTCAGCGTCCACGACCTCAAGGCCACGATGCTGCACCTGCTCGGGTTCGACCACCGGAGGCTGACGTATCCGTTCCAGGGGCTGGACCAACGGGTGACCAACGTCACGAAACCCTCCGAGGTCGTCACCGGCATCCTGGCCTGAGACCGATCCGACCATGGGACTTCTTCGATCCTCCCTCTGGCTCCTGGTCGGGCTGCCGCTCGGGCTTGCCACCGCCACGCCGGTCGACTTCAACCGCGACGTCCGGCCGATCCTCAGCCGCCACTGCACGAGCTGTCATGGCGGGGTGAAGCAAGCCTCCGGCGTCTCCTTCCTCCAGCGCGAGAAGGCCCTTGGTTCGGGCAAATCCGGAAAACCTGTGGTGGTTGCGGGACGTCCCGAAGCGTCGGAGCTCCTGCGCCGGGTGATGCTCCCCGACACCGACGGGGATCGCATGCCGCCCACGGACCATGGGGATGGTCAACGGCTCACGTCCGCCGAGGTCGAAATCCTCCGGTCCTGGATTGGGGCGGGGGCGATCTGGGGCGAGCACTGGGCCTTCATCAAACCCCAGCCACAGGCCGTCCCAACCGTTCAACGGTCGGACTGGGCCCGTGGTCCCCTCGATCGGTTCATCCTGCGCCGGCTCGAGGAGGAAAAGCTGGCCACCTCCCCAGAGGCGCCGCTGGCCCAGTGGTTGAGACGGGCTTCGTTTGACCTGACCGGGTTGCCGCCGACACCGGAAGAGATCGAGCGGCTCAAGCAGGGCCTCGAGACGCCCGAGGCGGCGGTCGAACGCCTGCTGGCCTCGCCCAGGTTCGGTGAACGCTGGGCGGCCCTGTGGCTGGATCTCGCCCGGTACGCCGACACCCAGGGCTACGAGAAGGACAACACCCGCGAGGTGTGGCCGTGGCGCGACTGGCTCGTGCGGTCGCTCAATGCCGATCTCCCCTTCGACCAGCTCACGATCCGGATGCTCGCGGGGGATCTCCTGCCGGATGGCACCCTCGAGGATCGCATCGCCACCGGATTCCATCGCAACACCCAGACCAACACCGAGGGCGGCACCGACGACGAGGAGTACCGCCTCGCCGCCGTGATCGACCGCGTCAACACGACCTGGACCGTGTGGCAGGGAACCACCTTCGGCTGCGTCCAGTGCCACGCCCATCCCTACGATCCCTTCCCGCAGGAGGACTACTACCGGTTCCTCTCGCTGTGGAATTCCACCGAGGACGCAGACCTTGCCGATGACCACCCCGTGATCCGGGTTCCCAGGGATCCCGGTCAGTTTGGACCTGCCGAGCGCCTCGACCGCGAGATCCGCAGCGTCCGAGACGAACTGAACAACGCGGGTCGATCCCTCGACCTCGAGACCGAGTGGAAGCCCCTCGATGACCTTTCGGTGACCGGACCCACTGATGCCCGGTTTGTCGTGACGACGAATCGAGTCCGCGTCGAGGGTACCATCCCGAATGGAGCAGCCTTCGTCCTGCGGCTCCCCGACGACACGGAGTTCTCCGCCCTGAGACTCGACATCCTGCCGCGTCAATCCGACCCCAAGCGACTTCCCGAGAACGGGGCCGTGGTGGGGTATCTGTGGATGGAGGATGAAGATCCCACCAAGGTGGCCGCAGCGAAGGTGGAGGCCGAACGGATCAAGGCCGAGAACGAGGCCATGGCCGCCGAGGATGCCAAGGCTGCAGAAGAGGCCAAGAAGGCCGGCAAGGAGGCCCCGAAGAAGCGGGATCCGAAACCGCTGCCGACCGGACTCGATCGGATTGAGTTCTCCGCCGTGTATGCCAACACCCTCTCCGGCCCGTTCGATCCCGAGGAGAGCCTCAAGCCGGGTCGGGCGGGGGGTGGGGCCTTTCCGAAACTCTTCGGACCCCGGTGGTTGGTCTTCGTGCCAAAACAGCCGATCCGGGTCCCTCCGGGCCACACGCTCCGCCTCCATCTGAAGCACGAGATCTTCGATGCCGAGACGAAGGGGTCGATCCTCCATCACTTCACGGTGTCGACCACCTTGGATCCCCGCTGGACCCGACTCATCGAGTCCGGACGGCGACAGGAACTCCAGGATCGGCTCGCCAAGGCCCGCAAGGAACGGGAGGCCATCCCTTCCAATGGAGCCCTCGTGATGAGCGAGCGTCCGGAGGACGATCTCCGGGAGACCCGTCTGTTCGTGCGGGGCAATTTCCTGGCCAAGGACGCCGTGATGTCACCCGGAGTCCCCCGCCTATTCCCGCCCTTGCCGACGGGTCGTCCTGACCGTCTCGCAGCCGCCCGGTGGCTTGTGGGTCCCGACCACCCTCTGACGGCACGTGTCTTCGTGAACCGCATCTGGTCCGAGGTGTTCGGCACCGGAATCGTCGAGACCCTCGAGGATTTCGGTGCCACCGGACACCCCCCCTCGCATCCCGAGCTCCTCGACTTCCTCGCGCTCCATCTCCGGGACGATCTCGGATGGAGTCTCAAGGCGCTGCTCCGGGAATTCATCCTGTCCTCGACCTACAGGCAGGATCATCGGATTATCCCGGAATCCTTGGTACGCGATCCACGGAACCGCCTGCTGGCCCGGGGCCCCCGCACCCGCCTCACGGCCGAGATGATCCGTGACCAGGCCCTCGCCGTCTCCGGTCTCCTGAGTGCGAAGATGGGAGGCGCCCCGGTCATGCCCCATCAGCCCGAGGGGGTCTGGCAGGTGGTCTACAACGGATCCCAGTGGGTGACCCCGGACAACGAGGATCGGCATCGGCGGGGCCTGTACACCTTCTGGCGCCGCACGAGCCCGTATCCATCGTTCCTGACCTTCGACGCCTCCAGCCGCGAGATGTGCACGCCACGGCGCATGCCCACCAGCACACCGCTCCAGGCTCTCGTGACGTTGAATGATCCCGCCTACATGGAGTGTGCCAAGGCGCTCGCATCCCGGATGGAGACCGTGGACGGGGGCCCAACACGACGCCTCGGATGGGCGTGGCAGCGGGTGACAGGCACCCCTGTGGATGCCGACACCCTCAGGCGGCTCGAGTCGCTCCACCGGAATGCCATGGCCCGATACGAGGAGGATCCGGGCTTGCTGAAGGAAACCGGAGGAGGTGCGGCCTGGGCTGCCTCCGTCGTGGTCGCCAGCACGTTGCTCAACCTCGATGAGACCCTCACGAAGTAGAGTCCATCCACCTCCAAACACCACCCTCCCTCCTCCCGATGCCCCCCACGCCTCCAGTCACGTTCTTCATCCATGGCCGGGCCGAGGGTTGGGAGGGCGGCCGTGCCCACGGCCTTGCCCGCTCTCTGGATCCCGCCACCACACGATTCAAGTTCCGGGAACCGTCGAAGCTCGGGACGGCGATCTCCTGGATGCGGGAGGCCTCGGTGGACCCTGATCGTGTCCTGTACGTTCTCAACACCGCCCTCCCCGGTGCCCTTCTTGCCCCATGGTGGTCAGTCCTGCAGCGACGGCGGTACATTCTCGACACCGGGGACGCCGTCTATGAGATGGCCCGCGAAGCCGGGGTTGATGCGTCGTGGAGGCATCCGTTCATGTGGGCGATCGAACAGGGAGCCCACCGGAACGCCCGGGCGATCGTGGTCCGTGGAACGCGGCATCGGGAGCTCCTCCGTTCCCGAGGCCTGCGGCGGGTTGAGGTGATCCGCGACGGCTATGCGGAGCAGTCAGGGTCGAGCCCAGCCACCGTCGAGGTCCTGCGCCGTCGACTGGGACTCGGCAACGAGTTCATCCTCGGTGTCATGGGGTCCACGGTCTGGAGTCCGAGACTCCAGATCTGCTACGGCTGGGATCTCCTCGAGGCCCTGGTCCACCTCAGGGATCTACCGGTCCGTGGACTTGTGATCGGCGATGGCAACGGTCTCCCGTGGCTTCACCGACGCGCCGCGGAGCTCGGTGTTGCGGACCGGGTCCTTTTCACGGGTCGTGTTCCCTACGCCGAGGTACCGACGTACCTGCGGCTGATGGATGCCGCGATGTCGACCCAGACCAACAACATTCCGGGTCGTGTCCGCACCACCGGAAAGCTCCCTGAATACATGGCGGCCGAACGGTTCATCCTTGCCAGCCGTGTGGGCGAAGCGGCGCTGATGCTGCCGGAACTGATGCTCCTCGACTTCGAGGGCACCGTGGATCGCCAGTATCCCCGCCGCGTCGCCGATCGCGTCCGCCTGTTGGTACAGAAGCCGGAACTCCGGGAACTCCGCCGTTCCCTGCCGAACACCGTCCGCGCGCTCTGCGACTACACCGTCCTCAGCCAACGCCTCAAACACCTCCTCGAGACCCTTCCCTGAAGGTTCACCCCCGCCACCATGTTGTCCCAGGTCCTCACAGGATTCCTCCGAGCCGCCGCTGTTCTGTCCTCCACGGGACTTCTGACCCTAACCGTCCTCGGCGATGCTCTTCGGCCGGCCCGGGGAACCAACGACCTCCGGGACTGGCTTGAGAACATGGTGATCTACCATGGTTATTCCGATGATGAGGTCCGACAGGTCCTGGGACGGAGCCCTGGCGAACTGGGCATCGGTACCGGTCCGCATATGGGACTCCCCTCGGTCGAGGGTCGCGTCGGATTGGTGCCGTATCCGGGCGGACGTCACCCGCGGTTGGGATTCCTCGATGGGGCCATCGACCCCCATCGGGACACCAAGCTCAGCGCCTTCACCCCCTGGGATCCGCGGTCCTATGTCGTGATCGACCTCCCTGAGGCGATCTGGTCGAACCTTGGACTCACCTACCTGGCCCATACCCACATCCCCACGATCTGGGATCGGGACGGCCTCCGGCTTCCGAGGGTCGAATGGGTCCGCAGGACCGATGGATCGTGGGCCTCAGAGCGGCGTCTGCCGAACGGCATCACCTTCGGAGCGCGTGCCCTGTCGCGATCGAATCACGTGGAACTCCGGTGGTGGCTGCGCAATGGAACAACACAATCCCTGACGGCACTCAAGGCCCAGATGTGTTTGATGCTGGGTCATGCTGCAGGATTCGAGTTGCAGACCGGGACCAACAAGGTCGTGCAGGGACCCTTTTCGGCAGCACGGAACCCGGAGGGCAATCGATGGATCATCATGGCTTGGGATCCAATCGATCGCGCCTGGAACAATCCCCCGGTGCCATGTCTCCATGCAGATCCCCGGCTTGATGACTGTCCTCCGGGTGCCACCCGTCAGGCACGCGGCTGGATCTGGTTCTGGGAGGGAACCGACGTTTCCGTTGAGCTGGACCGTCTCCAACGCGAGTTTCTGCAGAAGCCCTGGTCTGCCGGGAGACCTCTGGAGCCGATCCCCGATCGCCTCGTGGTCCTGACCTTCGACGACTCCGTAGCCTCGCTCCACTCGAATGTGCGCCCGCTCCTCAAAAAACACGGTTTTGGGGCGACCTTCTTCATCACGGAAGGCTTCTCGTTCACATCCAACAAGGTCGACTACATGACCTGGCCCCAGATCGCAGAGCTGCATCGGGACGGGTTCGAGATCGGGAATCACACACGATCGCATCTGAGCGTGACGGCCGACACCCTTGGGATTCTGCAGGGGGAGCTCGAACACATTGCCTCCCGCTGTGAGGCCCACGGGATTCCGCGTCCGATCAGTTTCGCCTACCCCGGGAATGCCATCCATCCGGCAGGACTCCAGCTCCTCCGGAAGGCGGGGATCCGATGGGCTCGCCGTGGATCGCAGCCGGAATATGCGTACGAGACGGGCCGGGGTGTTGCCTACGAACCGACTGTCGACGACCCCTTGCTTATCCCGACCACGGGCGATGCGCGGCCTGCCTGGACCCTTGAGGATCTGAAGCGGGCAGTGGCCCAGGCCAAGGACGGTCGGATTGCGGTGCTCCAGTTCCACGGGGTGCCGGACCGGGAACATCCCTGGGTGAACACGCCTCCCGAACGGTTCGCGGAATACCTCCAGTGGATGAAGGACAACGGGTACCGCGGCATCGCAGTGCGGGATCTCGAGCGGTTCGTGGATTCCGAGGACCGTCCAGCATGGCCGTGGCGGAACATCGAGAAAAGGCAGGCAGAACTCGCAGACGCCCCCTGACGTGACGCCTGCACCCCGAGGTCTCACCGCAAAATTCAGGACCTTAGAATGCCGTGTTGGATCAGCCAGCGCATGCCCTGGGTGCTGATCCACGCCCGGGTCGGACCCGCATAGTGGCGACACACGATCGACCCCGGATCGATGTCCTCCTCGAGCTGGATGGCATAGCTTCTCGGAAGATTGTCGGCCATCCCATCCGCGCAGGCGCAAAGCGCCTGGAGGGTCTGGTCGATCAGACCACTGGGGACTCCCACCATGGGATGTCCGAGGAGCTCCTCGACCTTCTCCAGCCGGATCGAGTCCCTCGACCGCATCAGCAGGCCGGCATTGATCCGTTTGGTGATGGGTATTCCCAGATGCTCCAGCGCCTGCTCTGGCGTCAGCGTGAAGGAGACGGTGCAATCCTCCTGGAAGTAGATCCGGTCCAGAGGCTTGTCCGTGAGCTGTGCGAACTCCTCGGGCTTGTTGAAGAAGAGGACGTCGGAATCGACCCAGATGACATTGGTGGACGAGGCGACGATCTGGAACGTGACGAGCTTGTTGAGAATCGGTTCCCGCCAGAGCCAGTCCCGACACCGGGTCAGGTGCCGTGCCACCAGATATTCAGAAACCATCGGAACCAATTCCTCAGGCAGCATCAGGCGTGCATCGGGAAAGTGGTGCCTGAGAGCCACGAGAGCTGATGGCCGGGGCAGCCTCTGGATGTGGATGACCAGTGGGGGAAGCTCCCCCATCACACGTGCGAGGCTCTTGAGCATCCAGATGACGAGCAACCAATCGTCCTCATGACACATGGTGTGCAGCTCGACCGCCCCGCCACGGACCCACGGCTTCGACCGCGTCGGGGCGGTGCGGAGGATCTTGGGCCATAGGAACGTGCGACGCAGAAACTCGGGTAGCCCGAGGTGTCGGACGGCCTGGGACAAATCCCTCCATGCCGACTGCCGTCGCAGCCAGAAACGCAGGTCCTGGACGAAGAGGTTCAAAAGGTCGGATCGGGTCGGTCAGAGCAAGGGATTCGGCAGCGGCAAAGGCTGGGACGGCAGGTTGGTCATTGCCAAGGATGAAAAGCCATCCGATGGCCCGGCGTGATTCGACCCAGGGTGTCGGGTAGCAGGTCGTTCTGGCAACGGCACCCAGTGCGAAGGGTATCCGGTCACGATTCAAACTGCATCCGCCCTCATGAGTCGCTTGACGATCCTGCCGACAGGTCCGTGTCCGAGATCCGTGCATCCCGAAGTTGTTGGTGGGGTCAGTTCCAGGGAAGGTGCGCGTCCTTGTTTTTGATCGCGACACAGAGTCGGAGCAGAGGCGGCAGGCCCGGCTTTCCCCAGAACTGTCCGCAGCCGCGCAAGCGGGCTTGAAGTTGGTTGCCGAGGGACTCGATGGCGCCACTTCCCCGTGGTGAACCCTCCCGCTCGCGCTCCTTGTAGTTGAGAGGGTCCCGGTGGGAGCGGAAGTAGGCGACTTCCCGCTCGAGGTCCTCGCGCTCTTGGACCGTCCGCGGCCGCTGCGAACTCAGCAGCCCTTCCAGTTGGCTCAGGACCCGGATCTGACGTCCACCCGCCAGGTCCCCTGTGGTCCGCTTCATCCAGTCTCGGTTCGCTTCGGTTCCAACCCCGTGCTCCAGATCCGCCACCGCTTGCAGATGCTCCCGGGCATGGTGGAAGTCGAGGGTCTTGATCGCGTCCTTGAATCGGTCCTCCGCCAAGTCCCACAGCCACACCGCCCCATCCATCACCACGTAGACGGCCTTGGCCCGCCCCAGTCCCCGTCTCAACGCCTCGGCGTGCACGGCCGCTCCAAAATCCACGGGGGAGGTTCCGGGCGGGGTGGCCACCGCATACTTCTCCGTCAGCAGGCCCCGGCCGCTCTGGTTTTCAGCCCGTTGGTGGAGCCAGTAGATCACGGCCGATTTGATCTCGTGCCATTCCACCCGGTCATCCACCTGCTTTGAGGGGCTGGCTCCCCACCCTTTGCCCCGGCTCCGAGCCATCCACCCATCCATCATGATCACCAGACTGAACGGGCCTTCCCCCTCCATGGGCTTCTCCGCCGGAAGGGATAGCTCCGACATCCGCCTGCCCAGCTTCTGGGTCAGTTGGTGGATCGCCCCATCGCTGAGCGGACTGCCCCACACGGCGCACAGGGCCGCCGCCCGCTCGTAGGATCCACTCTGGGTGACCGTGTGGACGATCCGGGCCGCCAGCTCCGGACTGATGCGCTGGTGCTTCTCC
>CAZZKQ010000025.1:0-15781 GCA_964654875.1 uncultured Verrucomicrobiota bacterium
CGACGTCGACCACCACTACCACTCCAAACCTGAGCAGTTCGAGTTCATTCCGGGCGCGGAACGGGCGCTGCGCGAGCTCCAGGACGCCGGCTTCCGACTGATCATCGTGACGAACCAGTCAGGGATCGGTCGCGGCTACTATACGCTGTCCGACCTCGAGGCGATCCATGCCCGCATGCTGGGGCTGCTGGAGCCGACGGGCGTGGTGTTCGACCGGATCTACTTCGCCCCGGAATCCCCGGAGGAACCCAGCCGCGGCCGCAAGCCCTCGCCCGCCTTCCTCTTCGATGCCCGCGACGAGTTCGGGATCGATCTGTCCCGGAGCTTCATGGTCGGCGACAAGTGGGCCGACGTGGAGGCAGGTCGGAACGCCGGCTGTGCCCGAAGCCTGCTGGTCCGGACCGGCTACGGCGCGGAGACGGAACGCAAGAAGACCGCCGACCTCGGGTCGACCATCGTGGTCGATGATCTTCCCGCGGCGGCGGCCTGGATCCTGGCCGAGCAGGCCGCGGGGCGTTGACCCCGTCCTGCGTCGACTCCCTTCCTGGCCGTCGGCCTACTTGGACTCCCCGCGATCCGCCACCCAGGTGGTGGCCTGCTGGAGCAGGCGTTGGTAGGCCGGATGGCTGTGGGCCTGCCCGTCATGGCCCAGCGTGATGCAGGCCAGACGCCCTTTACCCATCTGGCTGACCCAGGCCACCGGAAACACCCGTCCATCCGCCGGGGACTTGCCCGTGGCCAGCACCTTGCGGGCGATGCCCTGGTCGTCCCGGACATCGTGGTACAGCTCGTCGGTGATCTTGAACGACACCGGGAGGCCGGCGGAGACCGGGGACTGGACGTCCGACAGGACCGTCACCTCGAACTCGCCGTAGCGATCGTGGCTCCTCGACCCGCCCCCGACCAGCTGTCGGTTGTACTCCGGCCAATCGGCCCAGTTGTACCACAGCGCCGGGTGGACGAGCAGCAGCCCCTTCCCCGCCTTCACGTGGTCGAAGACCGCCTGACGGGACTCGGGCCGGCCGATCGGCTTGTTGTTCGCGAGGTAGATCACGTCACAGTGCGGCGCCGCATCGGCGATGTCGGCCGTGTTCTCGGTGTAGACCACAACCGACTTCGGCAACTTCCGGAGGACCTCGAGATCCTGAAGATTGAACCACCGCTGGAAGTCGTGACTGCTGCCGCCACCCACGACGAGGATTCGAAGGCTGCCGGGGGCCGCCTTCGCGAGAACCTCGGCGGCGTCCGAGCCGGTCTTTTGGGCCGCGGCCTCCTTGGAGGGGGTCGCTGACCGCGGACCATTCTCGGCCGTGATGGCAAACAGGGTCGGGGCCACGTGGTTGTCGAAGCTCTCGAGGGTCATCCTTTCGATCACGTTGGTGCCCTTCACGTCCGCGCTGTGCCAACGGATCTGGCCGCGCCGGGTCCACTGCGGCAATCCCTTGGACTTCGGCACGTCGAACTGCCCGATGTAGTCGGCGATCTCCTGTCCATTCCGGAACAGGAGCTCCTCGTTGCCGCCTCCGGCGAAATGGAGCGTGACCTTGAGCACGGGGAGGTTGTCATCACCCACCGCCGGATACCCCCAGCCGGCAACGCCGCCGAGGAAGTGGAGCCGGCTGGCGGCCACGCCCACCCTGGCCTCGACCCGCTTGGGCAGGTTCTTCCGGGACCACGCATTGGGGGCCCCACCGCGCAGCACCACGACGTTCGCCACCGCCTTGGTGGGGCTGATCACCGTGAACGGCACGTCATCGACCCGCTTGAGGCCGTAGCTCCGGAACGTCACCGTCTCATCGATCACCTCGGGATCGTTGTAGAGACCCCGACCACTGTTGGCCGTGAAGGCGCTGGTGAGATCGATCATCCGGAACCGGTTCTCGTCGGCACACAGGTACGCCAGGAGATCCCGCAGGCCCTCGGCCCCCAGCTGCTCGAAGCCCTCCGGCATCAGGGACCGACCCGAGCTGGAGCGCGACTTGATGTCGGCCTTGCGCAGCGTGTAGTCGCCCGTGGCGTTGCGCAGGACGACCTCCTGGGCGTTCTCGCGGTCGATGATGCCGTCGTAGGCCTGGTCGTCGCGGGTCTCGATGAGCGTCGAGACGAAGTTCGGCTCCACGAGCCGGTTGGGGTCGATGATGTGGACCAGAAGCTCCTCGGGGCCATGGGCGCCCATCCCGGTCAGGTTGGGAGCGAGATTGCGGCCATCGGTCTTGAAGACATGGCAGCCGGCGCAGTTGGCGATGTAGACCTTCCTGCCGTTCTCGATGTTGCCGGTCTTGTGGATCTCCGGGGTCAGCTGGGCGATGAGCGCCTCCTTCTGCTTGGCCTCGGGCCCTTTCAGCTCCTCGATCACCGCGGTGGCCCGCTTGGCGACGGCGGCATCGGGATGGGTGCGGAGGCGATGCTGGCGGGCGGGTCCAAGCTGGAGCAGGTCCACCTGCTTGGCGGCGATGAGGTCGAGGAATGCCGCGGTGGCCTCCGCGCGCTTCACGATCTGCCCGAACGCCGGCTCAACGAGCTCGGGAGACAGTCTGGGGAACGCCTTCACGAGAGCCAGGGCGGTGTCGGGCTGGGAGCCCAGCGCATCGACGATGCGCTTCTGGAGGGCTGCCCCAGTATTCCCACCCAAGAGGGCGACGACCGATGGGACGATGGACGGGTCGACGGCGCGGACCCCGATCAGGTTCACGGCGATCTGGCCCCGGGCCTCATCGCTGAGCGAGGCATCGGAGAGCTGCTTCTCGGCCCTGAGGACTGCCGGCTTCACCGACGCGGCCAGCTCATTGTTGGCATCCCATCGCGCGACCAAGGGCAGGGCGGATCCTGCGGTGCGCTCCGAGGCGAGGAGGGTCTTCAGTCCAGCCAGGAGAGGGGCCCCGGCGGCGGGCTTGGCACCCGACTTCAGGTTGGCGGCGAAGCTGTCGAGCGCGATCGGCTTGAGCGCGTCGGCTCCGGAAGGAGCACCCGCGACCAGGGCGACGAAGCGGGCGGCCCGGTCGCCCTCCGTCTGCTGGGCCGCCAGACGGGCCAGGTGCGGCACATAGCCGGCCACGAATGCCGGATCCTTGGACCCCAAGGCGGCCTCCAGGAAGAGGAGCGGATCCGCCGCAGCGGCGCCGACCGCGGCTGATTCCAGCCAGGGGTCCTTGAGACCGGGCCAGGCGGCCACGACCGCATCGGCGATCTGCCGCGACGGCGGCAGGCCACCCAATGCGACCAGGGCATTCAAGCGGGCCCGGCCATCGGGATCCGAAAGCAGGGCCTGGATCGCCTTCACGGCGTCGGCACCGACCTTCGGCTGCTCGACCGCCACGCGGGCGGCATTCTTGCGGACCGAACCGTCCTTGTCCTTCAGCGCCGCCAGCAGAAGACCGTCGTTGAGCTCGTGGAGGTTGTTGAGGGAGTAGAGCGCCTGGATCCGGACGAAGCGGCTCGGATTGGACTTCAGCAGGTTGGCGAGCTGGCTGCCGACCTTCTTCGGCTGGGTCTCCAGCAGCAGTCGGTTCGCCGTGGAGCGGACCCAGCCGTTCGGATGGGCCAGCATCTTGACGAGCTGGGCCGGATCCCCGGCCGGGAGCGAATACGGAGGGAGCGGACGGGCATCGCGATGCTGGATGCGCCAGAGGCGGGTGAACTGGTGGTCACGATCGGGTCGGGCCGCGGCATTGCGCGCCCCGTGGGCCGGACCGCGGGTGTCGTTGTGGACCGCGATCTGATTGTAGAAGTCCACCACATAGAGCGCGCCATCCGGGCCGACGCGGCTGTGGATCGGTCGGAACCAGTAGTCGGTGCTGGCCATGAACTCCGTCTCCTTGCGGCCGGTCTCCTTGCGGCCCTGGTACGTCGCCCCCTTGGGATCGAGGAACTCGTGGTGGAACAGCTGGCGCGTCGCCTCGCCCATGAAGAACGAGTAGCGGTCCTCCGGAGCCCACTTCTCCGGCCAGGCGCCGCCGTCATAGATGGTCGCGCCGGCTGCGGCGGTCCAGGCCCCCACCCAGTCGATCTGGACATAGGGCTGACGCTTCTCGGCGAACGCCGGGTAGATCTTGTTTTCCTCGATGATGTTCAGGAACGACTTGAGTCCTCCGACCTGTCCGCGGGCGAGGGCCTTCTCCGGGAGGACCACATGGCAGATGGGCTCGCCACAGGTGGCGGTGGTGAAGACGATCTCACCATCGGGGGCCACCTCGCAGCCCCAGGTGTTGCAGCCGCCGGCGGCGATCTGCTCGAGCATCGAGCCATCCGGACGGAACCGGTAGATGCCGGCCGCGATGTCGCCGAAGTCCTTGGATCCGTCCCCGGACTTCACCCGGCCCCGGGTGTAGCCCACGGCTCCGTAGATCCAGCCATCCGGACCCCACCGGAGGTTGTTGATGACCGCGTGGGTGTCGAAGGTGCCCCAGCCGGTGTAGAGGGTCTCCACCTTGTCCGCCGCACCGTCGCCGTTGGTGTCACGGACCCAGAGGATGTCGGGCGCCTGCGACACGATCACCCCGTCCTTGTAGAAGACGAGCGAGGTCGGGAGCTCCAGTCCGTCGGCGAACACCGACTGGCGGTCCATCACGCCGTCGCCGTTGGTGTCGGTGAGGATGGAGATCCGGTCGAGAGGCTTGCGCGGCTGCTTGCCGCCAACGGGAAAGGCCTTGGGATCCCTGGCCCAGTTCCAGTAGGCCTTGAAGTCGTTCTTGTTGACGTCCCGCCCCCCCGGGTACTCCGGTGTCTCCACCACCCAGAGGCGCCCCTGCGGATCCCAGTCGAGGGACATGATCTTCTTCGCGACCGTCTCATCGGCCGCCAGGGTCACGTTGAACTCGGGGTGGAGCTGGAGGGTCTTGACCGCCTCGGCCGCCGGCTTGGGTCCGCCCGCCGGATAGCGCAGCGAGGCCAGCTCAGCCGGTTTGCAGAACTCGTCGACGTTCTCCCGCTTGCCGGCCCACGCGATGCCCCGGAGCAGGATCGCCCGGTAGTGCGGCGTGTTGAAGACGTCGTACTCATGACCGGGCAGGCTCACGAAGGCCCGGTACGGGGTCGTGCCGCCCTCCCAGGTCTTCTGGTGGGTCCAGATCTGGGGCCAGATGTTGAAGACGTCGACGAAGCTGACCGCCAGGACATCGATATCGGGGGCGAAGTCCATCCGGTTGTAGACCTCGTCCTTCCAGTCGAAGTTGGAGATCCCCCGGACGATCGGATTCTCGGGCTCGACAAAGTACAGACCCACCTCGCCCTCGTGCCAGGTGGTCTTCTTGTCGCCGTCCCAACGCCAGGCACCGCCCTGGACCTTCTTCGCCCACTCATGCTGGTCGCCGGCGACGACACCGTCATGGAGCACCACGAGGCCACCGCCCCGTCGGAGGTAGTTCTCGAACCGGGTCCGCTCCTCACCAACGATCCGCATGCCATCGGCGGCGTAGATGATCACGACATCCGACGCGTTGAGCTGGGCCTCGGTCGGGAACTGCATCGAACCGTCCACCCGGATGCCCCGCTCCCCCAGGAGCTTTGTCCAGTCCCCGAGGAATCTCGGGTGGTCGTGCTGGTTGGGTCCATGCGTCTTGACCCCGCCGCGGATGAAGACGCGGAGGGGTTCTGCCGCCTGGAGAATCTGGAGGACCAGCAGCGAGGTGCAGGCCGCCACGAGGAAACGATGGAGAGTGCTCATACCCTTGGAGTTTCCGGAGTCTAGGAAACCCAGCCCCTCCGTCCACGAGTTTGAGGGGGTGCCGGCACCCCATTAGCCCGGCAGGGGGCGCCCATCAGCACCCTGGGCGCACGATGGAATCAGCGATGCAGGCCGGCCACGCCGGTGGGCAGGGCGTGCAGTCGTCCAACCTCCTCCGCGGTCAACGCCCGGTTGAAGATCGCCAATTCATCCCAGAGCCCCAGGTAGCCGATACCCATCATGATGTAGGTCTTGTCGAGGTCCCAGGTGAAGGTCTGCTGGCGCGCCGGGATCTGGGCCACCCGCCGACCATCCAGATAGAGCGTCACCACCCCATCCGGTCGCCCCGTATTGAAGTGTTCGAAGGTGAACACGACATGCGTCCAACGTCCCCGGGCAAAGGGTGTGGGTTCCGGGACGGTGACATGCGGCTTTTCCGTCGGGGACATCTCCTCCCACTTCTGGTTCCTGGGATTCCACGCAGCCGGGTCCGGGTAGACCCCGATCCGAAAAGGCACCGCGTTGGTCTTCTTCTCGAACTCGACGAAGAAGGCGGCGTCGTTCCAGGCCTTCGACGTGATCTGGAGCGGGTCACAGAACCCCATGGCCAGATCTGCCTCGGGATCGACACTCAGCCAGAACGAGACGGTCCCGTTCCAGCCTGTCTTCCGGTAGGCCATGTTCCCTGAGGCGCGGAAACAGGCGAGGGTCGAGGTCTTGACGAAGCGGAGCGCGTTGCCGAACCGACCCACGCCCTCGGCCATCCGAACCTCGCCCTCCGGTGGGAGCCCGGGCTTCGACTCGGCCCGCTTGTCGTAGGACGGCGCATGGAGGAACCGTCGATCCCCACGGGCGAAATCCGCATCGACACCATGATCGAACGAGGCATGGAAGGTCAGAGCGCGGGCCATCTCGGAGAGGTCCGCCGCCAGACCGAACGACATGCCCCAGAGCAGGCCGACCAGCAGGAGGGAGGAACGCGGGATCCGGTGGGAGGAGAGCGGTCTCATGACGTGGCAGACCCTAGGGGTTCCCATCCACCCTGCAGAAGCGCGAAAAGCGGTCCCCGGCCATCCACTCAACCCATCGCGCCTCCGTTCCTCGAAAACCCTCCCTGTTGCCGAAGGCGGATTCCGTCCATACTTCGGCCACATGAACCGCCTCCTCGCCCTCGCCAGTCTCATCGCCACCGTCTCGGCTTCCATCGCCGCCGATGCCCCCAGGACCTTCCCGGTCGGCGGGCTGACGTTCCAACGTCCCGATTCCTGGGGATGGATCGAGACCCGATCGCCCATGCGCAAGGCGCAGCTGTCCGTGCCGGGTTCCGATGCGAAATCCAGCGGGGAGGTCGTGTTCTTCCACTTCGGCCCCGGCAACGGCGGAGGCGTCCAGGCCAACGTGGACCGGTGGCTGGGACAGTTCGAGGAGAAGGGTCCCGCCCTCGTGTCGAAGGTCGAGACCGTCAAGATCCGCAACCAGGACCTGACCCTCGTCCGGGCGCAGGGCACCTACCTGAGCGGCATGCCGGGAGGGCCGAAGACGCCCCAGCCCGACACCCTGCTGCTCGGAGCCATCATCCCGGGACCCGAGGGAGCGGTGTTCATCCGGTTCACCGGGCCCTCCGCCCTCGGCAAGGCTGCCGAACCGGCCTTCCGCAAGATGGCCGAAGGCGCCACCGAAGCGAAGTGACCCGGGGTCGCATCAGACCTTCTTCGTGAGGCGGACCCCGAGGTCGAGGAGCTTCTCGGCGTCCGCCTTGGACTTGGCCTCGGCATAGATGCGGAGGATGGGCTCGGTGCCGGAGCCCCGGAGCATCAGCCAGGATCCATCCCGGGCGATGAACTTCACGCCGTCGAACGACTTCACCTCCTGGAGAGGGGACTTCAGCAGCTTCGCCGGAGGGTTGAGCTTGCAGTACTCCATGAGGGAGGCCCGCTTCTCGAGCGGGAAGTGGGTGTCGATGCGCGCATATTCGTGGGGTCCGAACTCCTTCTCCATCTCCGCCAGCAGCTGGGCGACCGACTTCTTCTCGACCGCCAGCATCTCCAGCAGCATCAGACCGGCCAGGATGCCATCGCGCTCCGGGATGTGTCCGGGGAACCCGATGCCACCGCTCTCCTCGAATCCCAGCAGCACCCCGCCCCGGATCATCTCGCTGGCGATGTACTTGAACCCGACCCCCGTCTCGACCAGTTCCAGGCCATACGCCGCACACATGCGGTCCACCATCGTGGTGGTGGTGAGGGCCTTCACGACACGTCCCTTCTGGCGACGGTTCTTCACATAGTGCCGGAGCAGGAGACAGATCAGCTGATGGGTGGTCATCGGCGTCCCATCCCCCATCATGCCCCCGACGCGGTCGGCGTCGCCATCCGTGACGAGGCAGACGTCGTGGGGATTCCTCGCCAGCCACTGGGCCGACTTCGTGTAGTTCTTGGCGATGGGCTCCGGGTTGATGCCGCCGAAATTCGGATTGTGCTCGGCATTCAGGGTGGTGACCACGCACGTGGTCCCCTCCAGCAGCTCCTCGAAGCATCCCGCACCGACGCCGTAGAGCGCCTCATGGGCGAAGCGGATTCCGGACGCGGCGATGCGCTTGAAGTCCACGAGCTTCTTGCAGGCCGCGTAATGCGGGGCCCGGAGATCGCGGACCACGACCTTCTTGGATTTCACGGCCACGTCGAACGCCGTCCACTTGATGGTGCTCTGGTCGACGCAGTCCTCGATCGCCTGGCAGATGGAGGCGTCCGCCGATCCACCATACGAGGCCTTCACCTTGTAGCCGTTGAACTCCGGGGGGTTGTGGCTGGCGGTGATCATCACGCCACCCGCCGCCTTCGACGACTTCACCGCGAAGGACACCGCTGGGGTCGGAACCGGGGAATCGCCGAGGATCACCTCGAAGCCGTTGCCCGCCAGAACCTCGGCGGTCCGGCGTGCGAAACGATCGGACAGGAACCGCCGATCGTAGCCCACCACGATCCGCTTCTGGGTACCCGCCGGCGGATGGGATTTCCAGTGGTCGGCCGTCGCCTGGGCCACCCGGGAGACATTCTCGAACGTGAAATCCTCGGCGATGACGGCACGCCAGCCATCGGTTCCAAATTTGATCTTCGCAGCCATAAACGGGGAGGAGAGCAAATCATGGACCGAGTTGGAGTGGAACTGGAGAAAGTGGGAGATCGGGCCCGCACCCGGAGGAGAAGGGACCCGCACGGAGAGGTGGACCTGGGCCCCCCGGATTCCTTCGAAACCCCGTTTCGAGGGACGGTTCGGAAGGAAGACGAGCCGGATTGCGTCGACGCGCCGGCTTCAGCGTCTCTCTCCCCTCGTGCCTCTCCACGACTCCGTGGCGCTGCGTGCGGCTCACCGGCCTGACTTCCGGGACTTGCCGACGAATCGCTCGACGTATTTGCCCAGGAGGTCGGCCTCCAGGTTCACCCGGTCACCGACCTTCCGCTCCTGCAAGGCGGTGACCTCCCAGGTGTGCGGGATGATCCAGATCCGGAATCCACCCCGGGTGACACCCGCCACGGTCAGGCTGATGCCATCGATCGCGATCGAACCCTTGAACACCACATAGCGACGGATGTCGGCCGGAGCCGCGATCTCCAGGACATGGTCCCGCCCCTGCCGCTGCCATCGGGTGATGGTCCCCGTGCCATCCACATGCCCCGTCACAAAATGCCCCCCCAGACGATCCCCCACGGCCAGGGAGCGTTCGAGATTGACCAGGGAACCCGGGGTCACTGCCGACAGATTGGTCCGCTCCCAGGTCTCACGCAGCAGATCGAAGGCGAGGCGTGCGGTCCGTCCGCGTCGGATCGCGGTGACGGTCAGGCAACACCCGTTGACGGCGATGCTGTCCCCGAGCCGGACCGATCGGGCCGCGACCGCTGCAGCGACCTCGAGTCGTATGGATCGAGGCGATGGCGTGACCGCCAACACCTTCCCGGTCTCCTCGACGATTCCAGTGAACATGGAGGCCGATGTCTAACCGGGATCTGCGGGACTGCAACCCACACCCTCTGCTGGTCCCTGGGCCCGGCCCGATCGTGGGATGGACGGAGTCACCGCGTGCCATTCATGAACCACATGGTGGTCCCGATGATTGCGGCGGCAATGATGCCCACGATGATGGCCGCCACCAGCTGCTGCTGGCGCTTGCGCCGGTTGCTCTTCCCCTGTCCGGGCAGGAGGTAGTACCGGTGTTCCTCGGGATTGCGTTTCTTGCCGAACCACATGGGGTGAATCGTGAGAGACCGATCCTATGCCCATCCCCCGGAGCGGAGGCAACCCGGGACCTCCCGGGAAATTTACTCCTTCACTCCTCCCGCGAGCGGAGGTGGATCTCAATGGGGCGGCCTATGGTAGCCTCAGCCCGCGAGGAGTCGGCGATAGAAGCCCAGGGCCACCTCGGCCGTCTTGTCCCAGGTGAACCGGCGCTGGACATGGTCCCTCGCCTGGTGACCCAGGCGACGGCTCAGGTCGGGATCCCCCACCAGCAATGCCATCCTGGCGCCCAGGGCCCCGAGATCCCGGGGCGGCACGATGAATCCTGTCTCACCGTCGACCACGAGCTCGGGAAGACTCGTCGTCCGCGTCACGATCACCGGCTTCCCACCCGCCATGCCCTCCAGCGCGACAAGGCCGAGGAGCTCGGACTTGTCCGGTCCCCCATCCGTGCTCGGCAGCGACACCTGGAGCACCACGTTCGCCCCGGCATACTGACGGGCCAGCTCGGCGTCGTCGGCATCCGTGATGAAGTGCACCTGTTTACCGTGGGCCGCGGACTTCAGCTCCTCGAAGTAGGCCGGATCGTAGGGACGACCCACGACATGGAACGGCGTGGTTGACGGAACCGCTCGGATCGCCTCAAGCACCCCCTTGTGACGCAGCAGACGTCCCACATAGAGCGCATACCCCGCGGGATCGCCGGCCTGATTCCCCAGGAGCCTCGGATTGACCCCGCCGAACAACGTCACAGCGGGATGGGGCCAGTCGGAGAAGAAGCGTCCGGCGTAGTCGGACAGATGGGCCAGTCCATGGGCCATCCGATGGAGGTTCAGCCGCGGATGGAGGCGGTTGAACTTGCCCCCGAGCGTCACGGCCCCTCCGCCCACATCGGTGAGCACAATCTTCTGACGGCCCCCACAGCAACGGCGCAGGACATTGCGCAGGACGATCGCCTCCGACAGCGGGGTCGGGAAGCACAGCACATGGACGATGTCGTATCCGGAGATCCCCTGCCAGGTGTCGCCCGTCGCCGGGAACAGGAAGCGGGAGGAATCCGTGTGGTGCACCCCGAAGGTCCGAAGCGTCAGGCTCCCGTCGCGGTCCTCACCCGGGGTCGTATCGAACAGCGCGTGTGTGGTCGGGGTGCGGACCGACAGCGCCCGGGCCAGCTCCATCGCATAGCGCTCGCCACCGCCAACCGTCCGCTTCCGCGCCATCTCCGACGCGGGAACGATCAACACCTTGGGTTCAGAATTGCTCACGGAATCAAGTGTCCCAACAGCAAACCACCGCAACGAACCGCTGCACGATCAAAAACTCGGGACCGCTCACGGCTTCCTGGTCTCGGCGATGCAATACAGGGCCGATTGGGTCCTCAGGAACACCTCGCCCCCGGACAGCGCCAGGGTGGAGTTGGAGACCTCGCCGATGGGATTGGTCGAGACCCACTCGTACTTCGGCGAGGCCTTCAGGACCAGGGTGTCGCCCGACTGGTTCACGACATACAGGAGGTCCCCCGAGCGGACCATCGACGACCACGTCTGGCCGCTCGCACCGGTCGACGGCAACCGCTCCTCCCACACCAGCTTCCCGGTCGCCAGCTCGAAGCACTGGGCGAAACCATCGGTCGAGCTCTGGTAGATATACCCGTCCTTCACGATCGGCGAACCGATGGTGTGCTTCTTGAGACGGCGTTCGTAGAAGAGCCGTTCTGCGGTCCGATCCCCGGTACCGCCCGGGCGGATGAACATCCCGCTGCCGAAGAACCCTCCGAACACGACGAGAGTCCCCTGCCCCAGGGTCGGAGAGCTGTAGACGAGGGGATTGATGCCGTCGGCGAACCACAGGACCGACCCCGTCCTGGGATCGAACGCCCTGAGCTGGTTCACCACCGGCAGGACGATCTCATCGCGACCTCCGGTCCGCACAACGAGCGGGGTGCTGAAGGTGCCGATCATCCCGTCGTTCTTCCCGGCGAATCCGTCCCAGCGTTCCGGTGGGTGCTGTTCCTTCAGCGGGACCTGCCAGCGGAGGGCGCCCGTCCGCTTGTCGAGCGCCACGAGAGACGAGAACTCACCCGGTCCGTGATAGACGATCACCTGGTCTCCGTGCAGGGCGGGTGAGGATCCCTGGCCCCAGCCATGCACCTGTTTCCCGAGGTCGGCCTTCCAGAGCTCCTTGCCCGCGAAGTCATAGGCGACGACTCCGGCAGAGGCGAAGCTGGCCACGACACACTCCCCATCCGTGACCGGTGAGGCGGCGCAGTGGGGATTGGTCTGGTGCCTCGGATCCTTGGCCTCGTAGCGGACCCCGCGCTGCCACAGGAGCTTCCCGGTCCTGCGGTCAAACGCCATCACCGTGCGTTCCTTCCCGTCCTCGAGCGCCTGCGTGATGAACACGGTGCCATCCCAGACGATCGGCGAGGAGTTGCCCGGCTCGGGCAGCTCGGTGCGCCAGCGGACATGGGTCGACTTGTCCCACTTCACCGGGAACCCGGTGTCGGACGTGGTGCCGTCCTGGTTGGGACCGCGCCACGAGGGCCACTGGGCACCCTGGAGCGTCCCGGCGACGACGCAGAACGCGAGAAGGATTCGGGAAGGGAACATCATGGGCCCAGCAGACCTCAGTCCCGTCCCGGCGTCGAGATCCGGCACCACTCGGATCCGCCCGCCAAACACCGTCGAAACCGGGGTCCAGGCGCCTCCGACCGACAATGTGACGCGCCGTCATCACGCGGTAACACGTCCCGATCAGTTTGATCCGGTCCGAGGGCCCAGTGGCCCCAACGACCCGCAACCCAGCACGAACCACACGACATGAACGCCAACAAGATTCGTAGTTCCCTCCTCCTCCCGGCCCTGTTCGCCACCTCGGTGGCCCTCGCCGTCGACCGCCCCACGGAACCCGGCCGCATCGCGCCCACCCGCGAGGTCGCCCGGATCGTCGGCGGTTCCACCGCACCCGTCGGCGCCTACCCCTGGATGACGGCCCTCGTCGCCCGCGGCTACACCGCCGTGAACGGACAGTTCTGCGGCGGCGCCCTGGTGCATCCCCAATGGGTCCTCACCGCGGCCCACTGCGTCGAAGGAACCACCGCCTCCTCGATGGATGTCGTCGTGGGGGCCCACGACCTCCGGAACACCTCCCAGGGTGTCCGGATCGGTGTCACCCAGATCGTCCGCCATCCCCAATACGGCACGGTGAACGGGGAGCTCGCCAACGACTTCGCCCTGCTGAAGCTGGCCCAACCCGCGACCGGCGTGACCCCTCTCGGACTCGTCGACCAGGCCGGCCAGGTGGTTGCCGGCACCGCGGTCCGTGCCATCGGCTGGGGAACGACCTCGGAGAACGGGAGTTCATCGCCGGTCCTCCTCCAGGTGGACATGGGCCTCATCAGCCTGGACCAGGCTCGCTTGTTCTATCCGGGACTGTCCTCCGTCCACCTGGCTGCCGGAGTCGCCGGGGGCGGGAAGGACACCTGCCAGGGCGACAGCGGTGGACCGCTGCTCGTTTCCGATGGCAAGGGCGGCTGGCTCCACGCCGGAGCCGTCAGCTATGGTGAAGGCTGCGCCCGGCCGGAGATCCCCGGCATCTACGCCAACACCCTCACGTTCCGCTCCTGGATCCTCCAGCAGATCGGAGTCACCGCCGGGGACGATCACAGCAACACCCCGAGTGGGTCCACCACGCTGGTGCTCGACACACCGATGCCCGGGAGACTCGAGACCTCGGGGGACATCGACGTGTTCCAGCTGATACTGACCCAGGGAGGCACCGTTGTCCTCACCAGCAGCGGCACCACCGACGTCGTGGGATCGCTCTCCAACACCGCCGGGACCGTCCTGGCGCAGGATGACAACGGAGCCGGTGCCCCGAACTTCCAGATCTCCTCGGCCGTGCCGGCCGGCATCTATTATGTCGCCGTCCGGGGCAACGGGGCCGTCACCGGGGCGTACACGGTCTTGGCGAAGTTCACGCCGACGCCGACCGCGACCGGCCAGCCCGAGATCACACTCCTCGGCGCGGACAAGACCGAGATCGCGGACGGGCTGACCAGCCCGACCGTCGCCAAGGGAACCGACTTCGGATCCCTCGACATCGCCTCCGGCAGCAAGACGTCGGTGTTCACGGTGAAGAACACCGGCAAGGCCGCTCTGAGCGTCGGACCCGTCCGCCTCGAGGGGCCCCATGCCGCCCAGTTCAGGATCGCCACACAACCCGCCACCTCCATCGCGGCCGGACGCTCGGCCACCTTCTCGGTGGTCTATGACCCGAATGCGGCGGGAACCCACACCGCGGAGTTGGTCGTGCCCAACAACGACGCGGACGAGAACCCCTACAATGTGACGCTCACGGGTGTCGGCACGAGCACCAGCTCCGGCGACGACCACGGCGACAGCACCCTGACGGCAACCCGGGTCGCCGTCCCGTCCTCCACGGCGGGATCCCTGGGCAGTGACAATGACCGGGACGTCTTCCAGTTCACCCTGGCCCAGACGGCGACCGTCATCATCCGGACCACGGGTTCGGTCGACACCTTCGGCACACTGGTCAACGCGACAGGGCGAGTGCTGGCGGAGCAGGACGACTACGGATCGGACCTCAATTTCAGGATCCGCCGCTCGCTCTCCGCCGGCACCTACTTCATCGCGGTGGAAGGGTATGAGGGAACAGAGCGCGGTGCCTATCGACTCGAGATCAGCCGATAAGCACGCCGGCCGGGGAGCCTCCCCATCGGGGGCTCCCCGTCTCCTCCAAGGATCCATCCCGTCAAACCCGCCTCCCATGTCACGACGCCATCTCCTCACAGCAACCCTCGGCCTGGGGCTGTTCGCCGGACTCCTGCACCTCCGGAACGCCTCCGAGAGTGACGCCGGGAACACTTCAGGAACCCCGGCGGCAGTGCTGCCTCTCGCCGGACCGTCCGCATCGCCGGGATCCGAGACCTCAGCGGGTGTGTCGCACGGGAAGACCGGGATATCGATCGTCGTGGACGCGTTGGATCACACCTCCCCCGAGGCCCATCCCCCTGCGGATCCGGAGATGAGCCTCGCCGCGATGGCGGAGGCCCTTCGCTCCGCTCCGGACGCCGTGCAGAAGGGTGAGTGGGCCGACCGGATCGCCGCCGTGGGGGGACGGGACGCGGTGGAGCGGCTGGTGAGCCTGGCGACCGGAGAGCAGGACGACGAGTCGATCCGGGCCATCCTGGAGGCCTTCAAGGGGCTGGCGGATCCGCAGGACATCCTGCTGCTGGCCTCGGCGTCGACGGCGACATCGGACTTCCGGATCCTCGAGGCTGCGACCGAGATGATCAGTCGCTCGGCGACGTCCGAGGTCGTGGAGTACCTGGCCGAGATCAGTCGTCAGCCCCCACTCCAACCCACCCAGCGCTTCGCCGCGCTCTGGGCGATCGAGCGGATCCAGAATCCGGAGGCCCTCCGGGGTCTCGCCAAGCTGGTGCACCATGCACCCGAATCCGATCTCGCCCGGGCCGCTGCGGTGGCGCTTGCCCGAATCGGAGGACCGCTCGGGGAGGCCGTCCTGACCGAATCCGCAGTGGATCGACACCCGGACAGCCCGGACTTCCAGCAACTCGTCCGGGACGTCGCAGCGAATTGGCACAGCGGCACCGACCCGGCAGGGATCGTGGCGGCCTGGGCCTGGAACCCGGGAGGGACCCACCCCTGATCCTCCCCCCCTTCCGGGCCCCATCTCCAGGGCGTCGGCAAGGTCTATGGGGTGGCCGGCTTCTGCGGCAGGAAGTCCACCTTCGCGCTGAGCTCGGGGGTCAGGTATTTGTCGGGCCGGAGAATCTGGACCTTGAGCTGTAGGGTCCCCTTCTGACGGCTGGCCTCAGGGGCGATCTCGGCGACCACCCCGTCG
>CAZZKQ010000026.1:0-15608 GCA_964654875.1 uncultured Verrucomicrobiota bacterium
CGGACGCGGCTGGGAGCCGCTTGGCTATAGAACAGCCCACGACCGGGCCAGTCGGCGATCCCTGCGGTCCTTATCCCGGTCCGCAGGCCTGCCGCGACGCAGAGTGCGGTCGAGCGCAGACCGTGGGTGTCGAAGTCGATGAGGAGTTCCGAACCGGTCTCCCGGACCAGCCCTGAGATCCATTCGACCGCTTTTCTCCAGTTGGTCCAGGTGTTCCGCCACTTCGGATAAACGTGGAACGACTGCAACAGGTGGTGCCTGCGAATGAACTCCTCCGAGGCGTAGCCGGGCTCCTGGCTCACGAAGGCGAGGTGGAGGTGGACGCCTGGATACTGGTCGTGCAGCGCCGCCCAGGCTGCCGAGCCGCGCAGCAGGTCACCGATCCCGGCGCTGTGCCCCTTCAGGAGCAGAATGGTCTTTGGAGCCGCAGGCATGCCCGAGCCGCCGAGGCTAGGCACGGGGGGGGGCCGAGGCGAGACATGGCTTGCCGTCCCACGGGCATATTTTCAGGGAGCGACGCCCGGCCGTCCCGTCAACTTGCCAATCCTCTCCACGGGCGGCTAGCCTCCGGAACCGGGCAAACCCGGACAAACGGCTTCCCCTTTGGAATTCATCGATCTCAAGACCCAGTACCGCCTCCACCAGGCCGCCATCGATGCCCGCATCCACGCCGTCCTCGAACACGGTGCATATGTCATGGGACCCGAGATCGCCGAGTGTGAGAGCGAGCTGTCGCGTTTTCTGGGGGTGAGGCATTCGATCTCGGTGGCCAATGGCACGGCCGCGCTCGAGATCGTCCTCAGGGCCCTCGACATTGGTCCGGGGCATGAAGTGATCACCGTGCCGTTCACCTGGATCAGCACTGCCGAGGTGGTGGGACTTGTCGGGGCCAGGCCGGTGTTCGTCGACATCGAGCCCGATCACTACAACATCGATCCGCGACAGATAGAGGCCGCGATCACACCCCGGACCCGGGCCATCATTCCGGTCAGCCTGTTTGGTCAGATGCCGGACTTCGCGGAGATCAACCGGATCGCCGCACGGCATGGTCTCACGGTGATCGAGGATGCCGCCCAGAGTTTCGGGGCCACCCAGCATGGGAGACCCAGTGGGTCGGTGACCCGGGTGTCCACCACGAGCTTCTTCCCGGCGAAACCGCTCGGGTGCTACGGCGATGGCGGCGCGATCTTCACGGCAGACGACGGGCTGGCCGACCGGATCCGGGCGATCCGGACCCATGGAGGAATACAGCGGCACCATCACCCGCTGCTTGGCACGAATGGTCGTTTCGACACCCTGCAGGCCGCCGTGATCCTTGCGAAGCTCCCGCATTTCCCGTCGGAGGTGGAGGCGCGTGGACGCATCGGGACCCGATACTCCGAGGCGCTGAAGGATGTCTGTGTGACACCGGCGATCGCTCCGGGGAACACCCATGTCTACGCTCAGTACACGATACGGGTGCCGGATCGGGACCACCTCGGGGCCGAGTTGAGGAAGTTGGGAATCCCCACGGCGATCTACTATCCGAAATGTCTGCATGAGCAGCCGGTCTTCGAAGGGTGTGGCCACCAGGCCGGGGACTTCCCCGTGGCCATGAAGGCCTCACGGGAGGTGATCAGCCTCCCAATGCATCCGTTCCTGGCGGAATCGGACCAGGACCGGATCATCACCGCAGTCCGTTCGATTCTCTGTGCCGGTGGAACCTGAGCCATGGGAGTCGCCTCGACACCGGCCGGAGCCGGTGGAACGAGGCGGGCTGAGGTGTTCGATCGGGTTTTTCTAAAAAGGCCTTTCCCTCGTCCCGCGAATCCACCATTTCTAGTGCAGGAGGTGGGTCGTGGTCATGGGTCTTCGCCAATTGCTTTGTGGCGTGTGGGTCGCGGCAGCTGCGGAATGCGGCTGGGCGGCCACCACGGGTTCGCTGCTCGGGACGTCGTCCCCGCCGCCTGTCGTGGATGGGTTGCCACTCCTCGCGTTTCCGACCGACACGACTCCGGAGTTCACGAGCGTCTCAACCGTTCCCGCACCGTCTGGGCTCAGCCTGACCTTTGACCAGCCCGTCGAGCACCTCGTTGTGGGTTCGTCGTGGATGGGCTGGGGCCAGGGGTACATGGGGGATGTCTACGCGACCGATCCGACCTCCTTCTCGCTCACGATCACGCTGCCTGCCGACACGACCCGCTTTGTCTTCTACGCCATGCCGTCGGATCTCGTCATCCAGCCGTTCACCGTGAGCGAGACCTCCTCCGTCGCGCCTCTCGTGCAGTCGATCGATGGCAACGCGGATGCGGCCGGCTTCCTCTTTGTCGCGGCTCCCGGGACGACGCTGGACCAGGTGTTCATCTCGTCGACCGGATCCTTCGCCGTGGGGGAGTTCCTCGCGAGCTCCATCCCGGAGGCCTCCAACGCCGGGGCTGGTGTCCTGCTGCTCCTCCTCGTGGCGAACCGGTTCCGAAAGGGCACCCGACCTTGAAATCCCGAACGTGTCCGGCCTGTGGCTGTCCATCTCGGGTTGAACCGGTGTCGGGATCGGGCAGGTTTCCGAGGCTGCCGTCTTCGACCCGGTCGGTTCGGACCGGGGTGGGGACATCAGAACGATCGGGCGCGCTTCCATTCTTTCTATGACGTGGCGACATCATTGGGTGGTACTGCTGGCGTGGGTTGCGGTGTCGGGGTCGGCTTGGGGCGGTGCCAAGCCCAGCGCTCCATCGGTGCCGGACCCGGTGAAGAAGATCCACCCCTCCCTCCGGAATGTCTCGACCGAGGTCGTGGCGGTGGTCCGCTTCAATGAGCGGCCCCTGCTGGCCCGGCTGGGTCGGAATGCGAAGAACGTCGGTCCAAGTCTGACGGCATCCCAGCAGGCGGCCTATGTGAACCGCCTCCGGGCACGGCAGTCGCCGACGGTCGCCCAGGTCGTGTCGGCCGGTGGTGCCACGCTGGGGCAGTTCACCAAGGCTCTGAACGCGGTGGTGGTCCAGATCCCCGGCCACCGGCTCCTCGACCTGGCCCGCAGGCCCTCCGTCTTCTCGATCAATCCGGTCAGCGACTACCGACTCGACCTCACCGATTCCCTCGGGGCGGTCGGGGATGCCGCGGTGCAGTCGTCAGGCCGGACCGGGCAGGGGATCCGTGTGGCCGTGATCGACACGGGTGTCGACTACACCCATCGAAACCTCGGCGGGATCGGGACGACCGCCGCGTACGGGTCGGCCTATGGGGCGGGCTATGACGATCCCCTGAACACGACCCGTGACGGGTTGTTTCCCACGGCGAAGGTCGCCGGGGGATGGGATTTCGTGGGGGAATACTGGCCGGTGTTGCGGGTTGGGGAATCGGTTCCGAGCCTCACCCCTGACGAGGATCCGATCGACCGCCAAGGCCATGGGACGCATGTGGCGGATGTCCTCGCCGGGGCGAGCCTCGACGGTCAGCACCGGGGAGTCGCTCCCGGGGCGACCCTGTATGCCTTCAAGGCCTGCAGCTCCAGGGAACTCGCCTGCAGCGGTGTCGCGCTCCTCAAGGCGCTCGAGGCCTGTCTGACACCCGACCAGCCGGACGCGGTGGATGGGATCATCGACCCGGGCACCACGGTCGTCGACAACCCGGTGGACATCATCAACATCTCCCTCGGAACCCGCTATGGGCAGTTCCAGGACGAGGCGGCCTACATGGTGGAGTGGCTGACCTACTTTGGGATCACAGTGGTGTGTTCCGGCGGAAACCGCGGGGATCTTCCATACTCCGTCAGCTCCCCGGGCATCGCCCCCGGGGCGATCTCCGTGGCCCAGACGCAGATGCCCTCCGCGAAGGCCCAGTCCATCCGCATCTTCCGCAACAGCAACCGGGTCACCAGCACGATCATCAACACGGCCAGCATCGACTGGGCTCCCGTGACCGGCCTCATCAGCGGCCCACTGGTCTACCTGGGCCAGGGTTGCGCCTCCGATCCCTATCCGGTGCCCGATGCCACGGTCCGCAACGCCATCGCCGTCATCGACCGCGGGGGCTGCAATGTCAGTCTCAAGGTCGACCGGGCGGCTCGTCTTGGCGCCAAGGCGGTCATCGTGGTCAACAACGAGCCCGGCGATCCCCCCACCTTCTCGCAGGGGGCGGGTTCCGTGTTCGTCCCGACCCTCGTGGTCACCCAGACCGAGGGGAACGCCCTCAAGGCCAGCCTTGGGACCGGCGTGAACCGGGCCGCCATCGGCCCGGCCATCGCCACCTCGCTTGCTGGAAGCATGGTGGACACCTCGTCCCGGGGACCCAGCATCAGCTTCCAAAGCATCAAGCCCGAGATCGCTGCGCCCGGAGCGCTGATGTCCGCCCAGGTTGGCACCGGGACGTCGGAGTCGGCCTTCGCCGGGACGTCGGGTTCCGCTCCCGTGGTGGCGGGCGCAGCCGCACTTGTCCAGGAGGCCATGCTCGGGGAGATCGGTGAACTGCTGGAAAGCTGGGCCCTCAAGGCGGCCCTGATGAACACCGCCGATCCCGGTGTGCTGCTCAATCCGGTGTCGCGGCCAGGGGTCCTCGCACCGGTCATGCTGGCGGGTTCGGGAGAGCTCCGGATCCCCTCGGCCACGGCCACCCCCGCCGTCGTCGCCGTCGATGCGCCGACCCTGCCCTACGAGGACCGCCAGCCCTCCCTGTCGTTCGGCTATCAGGCATTCACCGGAACGACTCCGGTGACGCTCACCAAGCGGCTTCTGGTGTCTAGCCTGACCTCCGAACCGAGGACCTATACCGTGTCCGGTGGCTTCCGGGATCCGGTCGACCAGTCCCTCGGGGCGGTGACACTCCGGTTCTCGGCTCCCACCGTCGAGGTCGAGGCCTTTGGTCGGGCCACGGTGGAGGTCACGCTGGAGGTGGACCCCACAAGGCTTCCCCTCTGGGTCCTTGAGGGTGGCACGGGGGGCGGGGACGGCGAGGCGTTCCGGCTCCAGGAATTCGACGGCACTATCCTGCTGACGAGCGGGTCGACCCGTCTGGGGCTGCCGTGGCATCTCCTGCCGCGTCGTGCCGCCGATCTTGAGGTCGGTGATTCCGCGCTCGTCCTTGCCGGTGGCCCGGCAACCGTCACGCTCTCCAATACCGAGGGTGCCGTTGTCGGTGTCTCCGAGATCTTTCCGCTCGGTGGCACGAGTCCGCAGGACTACCTGAAGCCGGATGAGTTCGGTCGTGGCGAGGCGTTTCCCGATCTCAAGGCCGTCGGTTTCCGACGCAACGGGACGTCCGTCGAGGTTGCGATCGCCACG
Source organism: uncultured Verrucomicrobiota bacterium (assembly GCA_964654875.1). Lineage (GTDB taxonomy): Bacteria > Verrucomicrobiota > Verrucomicrobiia > Limisphaerales > UBA9464 > UBA9464. The sequence continues at coordinate 5,253 of CAZZKQ010000026.1, forward strand.
TACGAGGAACGCAGCCATCCGGCCTACCCTGCCGAGTTCAACGTCTACCTCGATGTCGACCTGGACGGGGCCGAGGACTACGTGCTGGCGAATGCGATGCTGAACCTCGAGAACGGGGATCCCACGGGCGAGGTGGATGTCCAGGTGTTCGAGGTTCAGTGGACCGCCTCCGGAGCCTCCTTCCAGCGGATCGGATCCGGTGTCGCCGACTGCGACTTCAACAGCGCGACCTGCATCTTCTCGGTCGACGCCGCCCTGGTCGGGCTTGCGGACTCCGGCCTGGTGAACTGGTATGTGATCGCGTTCGACAACTACTTCACCGGGGCCGCCACGGATTCGATCCCGTCGAACCTCGATTACCTCGCCGATGATCTCGACCTGCCTCGCTACGAGGTCCAGGGAGCCCAGACCCGTAGCGTCGCAGCCGGCGCGAACACGCTCCTCACGGTCGACGAGGTGCCCGGCGGAGCCGCGGCATCGCCCACCCAGGAGGGCCTTCTGTTCCTCCACAGGAACGCACGGCCCGGGCGCTGGTCGGACGTGCTGGGCATCTCGGCGACCGTCCCGCAGTGACCGATTCCGGTTCGTCCGACGGATCGGGTCCTGCGGTCGCCCAGGCGGTCCCTAGCCGGCCCGGACCTTGCGGACAAACCGATCCATCCGCGTCATCGCCTCCTCGATCTGGGAGAAGGCGGTCGCGAAGCAGCACCGGACGAACCGCTCCCCGCTGGTCCCGAACGCCCCTCCGGGCACACAGGCGACCTTCTCCTGCTGGAGCAGACCGAGGGCGAACTCCTTTGCCCCGAGCCCGAGCCCATCGATGCTGGGGAAGGCATAGAAGGAGCCCCGGGGCAGATGGCATCGCAGGCCCATGTCGTTCAGTGCCTTGACGATGAAGTTCCGGCGGAGCCGATACTGTTCCCGCATCTCCGCGGTGGCCGCCTCCCCGTGCTCGAGGGCCTCGATGGCGGCTTCCTGGGCAATGATGCTCGCACACAGCATGGAATACTGGTGCACCTTCATCATGGCCTCGATCAGGGGTGCCGGCCCGCAGGCGTAGCCGATCCGGAATCCGGTCATCGAATAGGCCTTCGAGAATCCGTGCAGGAACAGCGTCCGTTCCGCCATGCCCGGCAGGCTCGCGATCGAGACATGCTCCCCGTCGAAGGTCAGCTCGCTGTAGATCTCGTCGGTGATCACGAGGAGGTCGTGTCTCCGGGCCACCGCCGCGATCTCCTCCAGCTGCGACCGGGTCATGGTCCCGCCGGTGGGGTTCGTCGGAAAGTTCAGCATCAACACCTTGCTGCGGGAGGTGAGGACAGCCTCGATGGCCGAGGCCCGGACCGCGAATCCATCCTCCGCCCGGCAGGCGACCGGCACCGGCTTGCCGTGGGTCAGCACCACACTCGGGCTGTAGCTGACGTAGCAGGGTTCGTGATAGACCACCTCGTCCCCGGGATTGATCACCGCGCGCAGGGCGAGGTCGAGCGCCTCGCTGACGCCGACCGTGACCAGGATCTGGTTCTTTGGGTCGTACTGGACGCCGAAGTTCCTCGAGACGTACGTACTGATGGACTCCCGGAGCCGGAGCAGTCCGAGGTTGGAGGTGTACTGCGTGCGTCCCCGCTCCAAGGCGTAGATCGCGGCCTCCCGGATGTTCCACGGCGTGGCGAAATCAGGCTCGCCGACGCCCAGGGAGATCACGCCGGGGGTGTTCTGGACGATGTCGAAGAAGTCGCGGATGCCGGATCTCGGAATCCCGGCGACGTGGCGGGCGATGGCGGCCGTGGGGTCGAACATGGACGAGAGGGGAGGTTTGGCAGGAGGCACCCCGGGAGGAGTCCCGGGAGCTACTTCGCGGGGGCCAGCAGGAGGGTCAACCCGTTGGTCGGGCTGCCCGGGGTCAGCACACGAAGGGGCTTGCTTTCCATGAACAGCACGCCATTGGCCTCCCGAACCGCCTTCGCGACCAGCGTGTACTCGTTCTCCGGCCTCACGCCTGCGGCGTTGTAGCGTAGGGAGAACGCAACGGGCGAACCTCCCGAGAAGTTCAGCTGGTCCACGGCGAGGATGTGGGTGGTGGCCGGCCTCGAAACCGACTCGATCAGGTGGATCCGGAGGATGGAGTCGGCCGGCATCGAGCCCGGAAACACCACCGTCCCGCGGAGCGTGGCCTGGACGACCTTGGGCTTGGAATGGGCGCACCCCAGCATCAGGCCGCAGAGCAGGGTCATGGCAACGTCTCGGATCATCAGCCCGCGAGGGAAAACCAGCCACGGACCTGTCGCAATTCGAAATTCCCCGGAGACGCCGACAGACCGACAGGGCCACGCCCGATGAGTGATGCGGTGTCCGGCAGGACTGGGCACGAAGGCGTCCATGGCACCCGATGCGCGAGACGGAGGAGGGGTTCGGCCTCCATCCCGTCGATCCAGCCCTCGTGATTGGGGCGACGTCCCGGAATCGCCTGGGCTTGGTTCGTGGACCTGATCCGTCCAGGATCCACCCGTGCCGGCCATCGACGTCCAGGGACTCACCAAGGAATTCCGCACCGCCAAGAAGGCCCCGGGACTGGGGGGGGCGATCCGGGGTCTGTTCCGCCGGGAGTCGGAGACCGTCGTGGCCGTCCGCGACGTCGGCTTCCGGATCGAGGAAGGGGAGTTCGTCGGGTTTCTCGGACCCAACGGCGCCGGCAAGACCACGACGCTGAAGATGCTGTCGGGACTCCTGTATCCGACCCGTGGCACGGCCAGCGTCCTGGGACATGTGCCGTGGCACCGGGAAGACGGCTATCGCCGGCAGTTCGCGCTCCTGCTGGGCCAGAAGAACCAGCTCTGGTGGGACCTGCCGGCCCGTGAATCCCTGGAGCTCAACGGACGCATCTATGGCCTCGAGGAATCCCGTTTCCGAAGAACCATCGAGGAGTTGTCCGAACTCCTCGGAGTCCGGGACAAGCTGTCGACGGCCGTCCGGGAATTGTCCCTCGGTGAGCGCATGAAGTGTGAGCTCATCGCCGCCTTGCTCCATGAACCTCGGATCCTGTTCCTCGATGAACCCACCATCGGTCTCGATGTCGTCTCGTCCCAGGTCGTGAGGGACTTCCTGAAGCGTCACAACCAGACCCGGCGCACCACCATCCTGCTCACGAGCCACTACATGGCGGACATCCAGGAGCTCTGCGAGCGGGTGATCATCATCGATCGGGGCACCGTGTTCTTCGATGGTCGGCTCGGGGAAATCCTCGGCCGGTTTGCCGGACACAAGATCGTGACCCTCCGACATGATCCCACGCCGGTGGGTACGGTGGAGGCCTCGAGGTTCGGTGAGGTCGTCGAGCAGACCCCCGCATCCCTCAAGCTCAAGGTCCCTCGGGACCGCGTCATCCCGGCGGTGAAGGCCCTTCTGGACGCCTACCCTGTCCAGGACTTCAGCGTCGAGGAGGTCCCGGTGGAGGACGTCATCCGTCAGCTCTTTCGAAGGGATGCACCGTCGGCCGATGCCCACCACTCCACCTGAAGAACCGCGTCGGTTCCTCGTCCACTCGGGTGTCCTTGTGAAAGATTTCACGAAGAGCTTGACCCATTAACAAACCTGTTTAGTTTGCGGTTGTCTTAGGAAGAAAAACTTCTCTTACCACCATGAAAACGCTCGTTTCCATTGCTGCCACGGTCATTGCCGCCGCCTTGCCTCTTTCTGCGGCTGAGATTAACGGTAAAGTCACTCTCAAGGGTACCCCTCCGCCTGCTGCGGTGATTGCGGCGGTCAAGGCCGATGCCAACTGCGGCAAGGTGGCGGTGGGCGAGGCGAAGAGCCGGGTCTACGTGGTGGGTGCCAACGGGGCGCTCGCGAACACGGTGGTCTACATCAAGAAGGGGCTCGAGGGTAAGACCTTCCCGGCTCCGGCCACCAAGCCTGAGATCGATCAGAAGGGGAGCATGTACTACCCCTACGTCGCGGCCGTCATGGTGGGGCAGAAGTTCGACGTCAAGAACTCGGACCCGTTCATGCACAACGTGAATGCGACCCCGAAGGTCAACAAGGGATTCAACTTCGCCCAGGCGTCGCAGGGGCAGGTCAACGAGAAGGTGTTCGACAAGGCTGAGCTTGGGGTTCGCTTCGCCTGCAATGTGCATCCGTGGATGATTGCCTATGTGAATGTGCTCGAGAACCCGTTCTTCGCCGTCACCGACGAGTCCGGCGCCATTTCAATCAAGGGAGACCTCCCGGACGGCAAGTACACGATCGAGGCCTTCCACCAGAAGGCGGGGACCCAGGTCCAGGAGATCGAGGTCAAGGGTGGCAAGGCCACCGTGGACTTCGCCTTCGACGTGAAGAGCTGAAGGGGTGTCTTCGAGCCGGGATCCTGGTGACGGGATCCCGGTTTTTTCATGAACGCCGACCGCTATCGATTCCCGTTCGCCCTGCTGACCGCCCTCGCGACGCTGGGCTTGGTGTGCATGGGGGGGCTCGTGACGAGCAAGGGGGTTGGCATGGCGGTCCCGGACTGGCCGACCAGCTTCGGCTACACCATGTTCGCCCTGCCCGTGAACCAGTGGTTCCACGGCGGCGTCTTTGACGAGCACACCCACCGACTCTGGGCCTCCTTGGTGGGGCTTTTGGTGGTGCTTCTCACCCGTTGGATGGGGGGCGGCCCGTCGAGGAAACCCCTCGCGATCGTAGGGGGGATCGAAATCGTGGCGGGCCTGCTGCTTCTGAGGCTGGGGCCTGAGTGGAGGGGTGGCGGGGCCTTCCTCTCCAGCATCGGTGCCGTTGTGGTCCTCGCCGCGGTCATTCCGGGCCTGCGGACACCTGCCGGGGGCGTGCTTCCCGGGCTGGCTTGGACCGCATTTGTGCTGGTCCAGGTCCAGGGACTTCTCGGCGGACTTCGGGTGGTGCTCGACAAGGCGCTGGTCGGCCATGTGACGCTGGGAACCCTGTTCGGACTGGTCCACGGATGCCTGGGACAGACGTTTTTTGTGCTGTTGGGAGTCATCGCACTCCTCAGCTCCCCATGGTGGGCCCGGTTGCCTGCCCGCGGGGATGTGACGGGACGCTCGGAGGTCCGTGGGCTCCTGCTGACCACGGGATTCGTGGCGCTGCAGCTGGTCCTGGGTGCCTCGATGAGACACCAGCATGCGGGGCTGGCGATCTCCGATTTCCCGTTGGCCTATGGTCGTTGGTGGCCGCTGACCGATCCGGAGTCGGTCGCCCGGTACAACCAGGTCCGCATGGATGAATCCACGGTCACGGCCTTCCAGATCCAACTCCAGATGCTCCACCGGATCGGTGCGATCGCTGCCGTGGTGGCCATCCTGACGATGTCGGTGCGGTTGGGACGCCATTTCGGCTGGGGTTCGCCTCTTGGACGTGGGGCTCTGGTCTGGAGCGGCATCGCGCTGGGGCAGTTCACTCTTGGGATGCTGACCATCTGGACGAACAAGGCGGCCGATGTCGCCACGGCGCACGTCGCCGGTGGGGCATCGCTTCTGTGGCTGGGTACGGCGTTGATTCTCACCGCCCGGAGACTCACGATCCCGGTTTCGGTAGGGTCGGAGTCGTCCCGAATCCCAGGACTCTCCCGCGCCGCGCTCCAGGGAACACCGTGAAGGCCACCGGAACGACCATCTCACCCGCCCCCGCCCCCGCCCTCGTCCGCGGGCGTGGGATGATGTCGATGCTCATGGAACTCACCAAGGCCCGGCTGACGTTGCTGGTGGTTTTGACGACGGTCGTGGGATTCTACGTGGGCTCCCCTTCTTCGGTGGATGTGCTGCTGCTGACGCATGCCTTGGCGGGCACTGCACTTCTGGCGGCGGGTGCCGCCGTGCTCAACCAGGTCCTCGAACAGGAATTCGACGCGAGGATGCGTCGGACCGCCGGGCGTCCCATCCCGTCGGGTCGCATCACCTCGACCTCGGCGTTGCTCGTCGGTTCGGCCCTGAGTCTGCTCGGCCTCGTCTGGCTCCTGCTCGAGGTGAATGCCCTGACGGCCCTGCTGGGAGTGGCGACCTGGACCAGCTATGTGGCGGTCTATACGCCGCTCAAGCGGATCACGGTGCTGAACACCCTCGTGGGGGCGGTTCCAGGCGCCCTGCCGCCGCTCATGGGATGGTCGGCGGCCACCGATTCCGTCTCGGCGCCGGGATGGTCCCTGTTCGGGATCCTGTTCTTCTGGCAGCTCCCGCACTTCATGGCGATCGCCTGGCTGTACCGAGAGGAGTACCAGAAGGCCGGCTTTCGGATGCTCTCGGGTTCCGATCCGGAGGGATCCCGGACTGCCGCCTCGGCCGTGCGCAATACATTGGCCCTCCTGGGCGTCAGCCTCTTCCCCTTCGTCTTCGGGCTGGTCGGACACTGGTACCTCGGCGGAGCCGTCGTCCTCGGCGGCGTGTTCCTGGCATTCGCCATCCAGTTCGCCCGTACCCTGTCGCCCGTTTCCGCACGCCGACTTTTCTTCGCGAGCATCGTCTACTTACCCCTATTGCTGGGTCTTCTGGTTCTGGACAGGCAGACCCGGCGATTGACATCCCAGCGGCCAGACGATTCAAGATCTGTGGCTTCCGTTTCGGAGACGGCAGCACAGGCGTCCCCATTTCACGGAACAACCGACTGACACCACCCTATGGCGTCCACCTCATCCCACACTGCGGCCTCGCACGGCGTCTCTCATGACGACCACCATCACCACGAGCCCGGCTTCTTCCAGAAGTACATTTTTTCGACGGACCACAAGGTCATTGGCATCCAGTACGGGTTGTCCTCCTTGGCCTTCCTGTTCTTCGGGTTCCTGCTGATGATGGCCATGCGGTACCAGCTCGCCTACCCGGGCAAGGCGATCCCCTTCGTGGGTGCCCTGTTTGAGAAGGTGCTGGGCGCCGACATGGCTCAGGGCGGCGTGATGCAGGCCGATCTGTACAACGCCTTCGGTGCGATGCATGGCACCATCATGGTCTTCCTGGCGATTGTGCCACTCGCCTTCGGCGCCTTCGGCAACTATGTGACGCCGCTGCAGATCGGTGCGCCGGACATGGCGTTTCCCCGTCTGAACATGGCGAGCTTCCACCTCTACTTCCTGGGTGGCGTGGTGATGCTCGGCAGCTTCTTCATCCCGGGTGGCGCGGCGAAGTCGGGTTGGACCAGCTACTCCCCCCTCGCGACCCTGGCTGACCCGGTCAACGTGATTGACGGTCAGACGCTATGGCTCGTCGGCATGGTGCTGCTGATCACCTCGTCGCTCCTGGGAGCCGTCAACTTCATCACGACGATCATCCAGCTCCGTGCCCGGGGAATGACCTGGATGCGCCTGCCGTTCTTTGTCTGGGCCCAGTTCGTCACCGCCTTCCTGCTCCTGCTGGCCTTCCCGCCGCTCGAAGCTGCCGGTCTGATGCAGCTCGCCGACAACGTCCTCGGCACGTCGTTTTTCCTCCCGACCGGCCTCGTCACGAGCGCCGGCCAGGTGCCGGTGTCCGGTGGCGGCAGTCCGCTGCTCTGGCAGCATCTGTTCTGGTTCCTGGCCCACCCTGAGGTGTACGTGCTGATCCTGCCTGCGATGGGTGTGGTCTCCGAGATCATCGCCAACAACACCCGCAAGCCACTCTGGGGGTATCGCTCGCTGGTCTACGCGGCGCTCGCGATCGGCTTCCTCGCCTTCATCGTCTGGGCGCATCACATGTACATGACGGGCATGGGGACGAAGATCGCCACGTTCTTCCAGACCACCACGATGATGATCTCGGTGCCGTCGGTCATCATCCTCTCGGCCCTCTTCATCTCGCTCTGGGGCGGATCCATCCGGTTCAACACGCCGATGCTGTTCGCCCTCGCGTTCCTACCGATGTTCGGCATCGGCGGTCTGACCGGCCTCCCGCTGGGTCTGAACGCCACGGACCTCTATCTTCACGATTCCTATTACGTCATCGCCCACTTCCACTACGTCGTGGCGCCCGGGACCATCTTCGGCCTGTTCGCCGGGGTGTACTATTGGTACCCGAAGATCACGGGCCGGATGATGAACGAGACCCTTGGCAAAATCCATTTCTGGGGGTCGCTGGTGTTCATGAACCTGATCTTCTCGCCGATGTTCATCCAAGGCATCCGGGGCATGAGCCGCCGCATGTATGACGGCGGGGCCACCTACTTCCAGGACGGTGTCGGTGCCGACCCTGGAATCCTCAAGCTGAACGTGTCCATCACCCACGCCGCCTTCGGACTCGCGCTCTTCCAACTGCCCTTCATCTTCAACTTCTTCTGGAGCATCTCGAACGGCAGGAAGGTGACCTCCGACAATCCGTGGGAGGCGACCACCCTCGAGTGGCAGACCCCGACCCCGCCGCCTCATGGCAACTTCGCCACGGAGCCGGTGGCCTATCGTGGGCCTTACGAGTACAGCGTCCCGGGCGCCAAGAAGGACTTCACCCCGCAGGGACAACCCGGCTGATCTGAACCTGAGGTCCTCAACCCTCTCGAAACACCTCCATGGACATTCCGTATACAGTCAAACCCAGACCCGATACCGGCCTCTACAACGCCAAGGTCGGCATCTGGCTGTTCCTGGCCTCCGAGGTCATGCTCTTCGGTGCCTTCTTCTCCGCCTACATCCTGCTGCGCGTCACCGCCCAGCATGGGTTCTGGCCGGATGTCGCCGACGGCTGGCCCCACGGCCTCTTGAACATTCCCATCGGCACGTTCAACACCGCGGTGCTGATCAGCTCTTCGGTGACGGTGGTCATGGCCTGGATGGCCCTGAAGGAGAACAATTTCCCGAAGTTCCGGAATTTCATGATCTTCACCGTGGCCTGCGCGCTCGGGTTTCTTGGGATCAAGACCTTCGAGTACAAGGAGAAGTTCAGCCACTACGTCATTCGTACCACGGATGGCAAGGTGGTGACCGGACACCTCGATGTCGACGGCAAGTCGCCCCTCTTCTGGAACCTCGACACCGTCAAGTCCAAGAACATCGAGAAGCTCAAGGTCGAGGTCGACATCCCGAACAAGTATCGGTTCCCGGTCGGCATGCATGTCCCCGAGGACATCCACAAGGCGCATGCCGAGGGGCGGCATCACGATGAGAAGGAGATCGAGGTGAGCCAGATCGAGAGCCTCAAGGCCTTCATCCCGTCCACCCATCCGTTCTTTGCGATCTATTTCACGATGACCTTCCTGCACGGTCTCCACGTGCTCGGGGGTGCCCTCGTGCTGGCCTACTTCACCTTCCTTGGCACCGATTTGTGGAAGACGAATCCTGAGCAGTTCACCAACCGCATCGAGGTCGGCGGCCTGTTCTGGCACTTCGTCGACCTCGTCTGGATCTTCCTCTTCCCGGTCGTCTATCTCCTCTGACCGCAACGTCCCTCATCACGCCATGAGCCACACCCCTCATTCATCCCACGGTCACGAGGCCACCCATGCCGGGCATGACCACGACCACGACGGCCACAAGAAGATCTACTGGGCTGTTGGCACTGCCCTGCTGGTGGGCACGGCCATCACCGTTCTCGCCCGCGAATGGGAGTTCAGCAGCGTCTCCCTGACCATCGCCGTGGCCCTGTTCGTCGCCTCGATCAAGGCCTTCCTGGTCTGTGGCTACTTCATGCACCTTCTGTCGGAGAAGAAGGTGGTCTACCTGACCCTGGCCACGACCGTGGCGTTCGCCATTGCGATGGTCGGGTTGATCCTCTGGTCCGACAAGGATCCCGTCACCGGAACCTCACCCAAGACGTTCTATGTCCCTTAAGACCTTCCACCTCGTGTTCGTCACGGTCTCCGTGCTGCTGATGCTGGTCATCGCGGCATGGAACTTCGGCAACTACCGTGATAACGGTACCCCGGCCGATCTGACCTGGGGTATCGCATCCGTCGTCGTGGCCGTCGGCCTCCTCATCTACGGCAAGGTCTTCCTCCGGAAGTTCAAGAACGTCAGCTATCTGTGAGACATCTCTTCGCCAGCGTTGTCCTGATGTTTCTGGCCCAGCCGGAGGTGTTCGGTTGTGCGGCCTGTTTCGGCCGTTCCGATTCTCCGATGGCATACGGGATGAACGCTGGGATCATGACCCTCTTGGCGGTGATCCTGAGCATGCTGGCCCTGATCGCCACCTTCTTCGTCTTCATTGTCCGCCGCGCTGGCCAGATGGATCCCGACGTCCCGGGGGCCACTCCGCCGCCGCACTCCTGAACCCCTTCCTTTCACCGTCTGTCAGCCATGAGTCTCTGGAACTACCTCCTGCCTCCCCCGAACGCGTCCGCACAAGGCCGGGCCATCGATGACCTGATGATCTACATCCACCTGCTGATGCTGGTGCTCTTCATCGGTTGGTTGGCCTACTTCCTCTACACCGTCTTCCGGTTCCGCCAGTCGTC
>CAZZKQ010000027.1:0-15364 GCA_964654875.1 uncultured Verrucomicrobiota bacterium
GAAGTCCGCCCCGGGATCAGACCGCGAGGACGTGCCGCAGGTAGAGGTACAGCAGGGGGGCGTTGAACAGGGGGCTGTCGATGAGATCGAGGATCCCACCGATCCCCGGGAACAGCCGCCCGGAGTCCTTGACCCCGGCCTCACGTTTGAATGCCGATTCGATGAGGTCCCCGATCACCGCTCCCACGCTGAGAATCAGTCCGACGGTGACGGCATGGCCCAGGGTCAGTCCCTTGAGACGGCTGCCAGCGAGGAGGGCCAGTCCGACCGAGGCACCTGTCGATACCAGCAGCGCCCCGGTGAATCCCTCCCAGGTCTTCCCGGGACTGATCCGGGGGATCATCTTGTGTCGACCACACAGGGAGCCGACGCAGTAGGCGCCAACGTCGCTGAACTTGGTGACGATCAGCAGGTAGAGCACGTAGAAACGTCCATCGATGCCGGTCAGGTAGTTGATCTTCTGGATGAAATTGAGCAGCCACGGCACGTACATGAGTCCCATGAGGGTGGTGGCGATGCCGGCGAATCCCTGCGTGTTGTGGGCATCGAAGAGCTGGCGGAGGCACAGGCCCAGGACGAACAGCACCAGGACCCCGGTCTCGAAGTCGTTGGGCTTGGCGGCGAGGAGCTGGTAGTCCTTGGCGTGGGTGACGTAGTAGTGGGTGCTCGACATCAGCGCGATGCCGGCGAGGAGTCCCCACCACTTGAAGCACTTGAGGCCCCGCCGCTCGATCAGTCCGTAGAATTCCCAGAGTCCAGCCCCTGCCAGGATCAACATCAACAGCAGGAAGACCGCGTTGGCGACGATCGGGTTGGTCGAGAAGATCGCGGTCAGGACGATCGCCCAGAGCACCATGGTGCTGCCCAGCCGCCGCACGAAGACCTGTCCCTTGGAGAGGGACGGGGTGGCGGCAGAAGGGGCGGAGGACATGGCGTCGGAGGTCTCCCGTCCCGCACCGAGGGCGCTGGGTCGGATGTCTGGAGACCGTGGACCTAGGATCGACCGAGGATCCGCCGGGTGGCGAGCGGCAACTGGTTGAGGTCGATCAGGGTCAGGAAGTCGATGGTCTTGAACTCCCGGTCGATCGCCGGTGCCCCGCAGATCTTGGCGCCGAAGGACAGGTATGCCCTCAGCAGCTTCGGGATCTTGGGAGGGTTCTGGGCGACCGAGTCGAGGGGACAGACGTATTCCGGCCGAGGGGTGGTCCGGAATGCCGGCTCCACGAGATGGTCCCGGGACAGGTCCTGGAACGCCGCCGCCCCCACCGAGGGGTCCTGGCTGGTCAATGAACTGCAGCCCACCAGGTAGCGGGCGCCTGCGTTCCGGGCGTAGTCGGAAATGCCCTGCCAGAGGAGTCCGATGACCGGGAGGCTCCGGTGGTCGACATGGACGCACGCCCGGCCGAGCTCAACGATCTGGTCCTGGACGGTGCGGAACGGGGCGAAGTCGAACTCCTGTTCCGAGTAGAAGCCACGATTCCTGGCGGCCACCCCGCCGGTCTGGAGTCGGTAGGTTCCGACCACCTCGCCGGTTTCCTTGTTCTCCACGAGAAGGTGGTCGCAGATCGCGTCGAATGGATCCTCGTCCCGCAGCGTGGAATAGGAACTCTCGAGGCCCTCGTTCAGTTCGAGATTGAAGACGAGGAACCGAAGCGTCTGGGCGGCCCTGAGGTCCTCGGGCGAGGCGGCGAGGCGGAGATGGTAGGGGATGTCGGAAGAGGCCCGGGCCAGCATCCGCGAGCCGAGTTCGACCCGATCCGATCCCTCTGCTGCAGGGTTGGGTTCCGTCATGGGGGTCCTCACTGTTCCCAAGGATGGTTGAAACAGGACGGTTCCCGAGGCAAGCCCCTGGTCTCACCGTTTCCGCCTTGTTTCAGGCGGAGGATCAGGAGGCGAGGGCGCCTTCAGCGGTGCCGGCCGATCCGGATTTTTCCTGGGAGAAGATCAGCTTCTTGCCGTCCGAGGTGACCTGGACGGGTTCTCCCTCGATGAGAGTCCCCCGCAGGATTTCCTCGGCCAACGGATCCTCGAGCTCGCGCTCGACCGCCCGGCGCATGGGACGGGCCCCGTACTGCGGGTCGAAGCCCTTGCCGATCAGGAAGTCCTTGGCCGGGCCATCCAGCACCACGTTCACGTTCCGACGCGAGATCCGCTCGAGGACCTTCTTGATCTCGAGCTCGAGGATCTCGACGAGCTCGGGTTTCCCGAGGGTCCGGAACACGATGATGTCGTCGAGACGGTTCAGGAACTCCGGACGGAAGAACTTCTTCGCCTCATCCAGGGTCTTGCTGCGCATGGTGTCGTAGTCGGTGACGTCGCTCGACTTTCCGAATCCGATGACGTTGCTCTTGCGGAGGACGTCGGACCCCACGTTGGAGGTCAGCAGGATGATGGTGTTCCTGAAGTCCACGGCGCGCCCGAGGGAGTCGGTCAGCTTCCCCTCCTCCAGGATCTGGAGGAGCATGTTCATGACATCGGGATGGGCCTTCTCGATCTCGTCGAAGAGCACCACGGAATACGGCTGGCGGCGGACCTTCTCGGTGAGCTGGCCTCCCTCCTCGTAGCCGACGTAGCCGGGAGGGGATCCGATGAGGCGGCTGACGGTGAACTTCTCCATGTACTCGCTCATGTCGAGCTGGATGAAGCTCTGGGCGGACCCGAACATCTGTTCAGCCAGTGTGCGGGCCAGGAGGGTCTTTCCGACGCCGGTGGGCCCGAGCAGGGCGAAGCACCCTATGGGACGCTTCGGATCCTTGAGGTCGGCCCGGGCTCGACGGAGCGACTTGGCGAGGGCGGTCACGGCGTCCTTCTGGCCGATCACGATCTTGCCGAGCTCGATCTCGACGTTGAGCAGCTTCTGGGTCTCGGTCTGACCCATGCGCTGGAGCGGGATGCCGGTCCACTTCGCTACGACCTGCAGGATGTCGTCCTCGGTGACGCGGACCCGGCGCTCCTCCTTGTGGGTCTTCCACTCGGCCAGGATGCGTTCGAGATTCTCCTTGGTGGCCTTCTCCTTGTCGCGCAGCTGGGCCGCCCCCTCAAAGTCCTGGTCCTTGATGGCCTGTTCCTTCTGCTGCCGGAGGCGCTCGATCTCGGCCTCGATGTCCTTGACGTCGGGCGGACGCTGCATGGCCCCGATCCGGGCCTTGGCACCGGCCTCGTCCATGACGTCGATCGCCTTGTCCGGGAGAAACCGGGCGGTGATGTAGCGGTCGGACAGCTGGACGCAGGCCCGGATGGCCTCGGGGTCGAACTCCGCCTTGTGGTGTTCCTCATACTTGGGCTTGAGGCCGGTGAGGATGGTGATGGCATCCTCGACGTTGGGCGGTTCGACCTTGACGGTCTGGAACCGGCGCTCGAGGGCGGAGTCCTTCTCGATGTACTTCCGGTACTCGTTGAGGGTGGTGGCGCCGACGATCTGCATCTCTCCACGGCTCAGGGCCGGCTTGAAGATGTTGGAGGCATCCATGGTGCCCTCGGCCGATCCGGCGCCGACGATGGTGTGCAGCTCGTCGATGAAGAGGATGATGTTCTTGGACTTCTTGATCTCATCCATCACGGCCTTGATCCGCTCCTCGAACTGGCCGCGGTATTTGGTGCCGGCCACCATCAGGGCGAGGTCGAGGGTGACGACACGCTTGGAGGCGAGGATCTCCGGCACGTTGCCCTTGGAGATCTCCTGGGCGAGGCCCTCGACGATCGCGGTCTTGCCGACGCCGGCCTCGCCGAGGAGGACGGGATTGTTCTTGGTCCGACGGCAGAGGATCTGGATGACGCGTTCGATCTCGCCCTGGCGGCCGATGACCGGATCCATCTCTCCCTTCTTGGCCAGTTCCGTGAGATCCCGTCCGAACGCCTTGAGCGCCGGTGTCTTGACGGCCTTCTTTCCCTCCTCGGACTTGCCGGCCTTGACGGGAGCCTCTCCGGCAGGCTCCGCCGCGGTCTCTTCGCCCTCGTTCTGCTGGAACCCGGGGTCGAGCTCCTTGAGCACCTCCTGGCGGCAGGCCTCGATGTCGACATCGAGGTTCTTGAGCACCTTGGCCGCGACACCGTCCCCCTCGCGCAGCAGGCCGAGCAGGATGTGTTCGGTGCCGACGTAGGTATGGTTGAGGGCCTTGGCCTCGCGGGCTGCGAGGGCCAGCACCTTCTTCACGCGGGGGGTGTAGTTCGGACTGCCTCCCGACTTCGTCTCCCCGCCATTGCTCCGGACCTCCTTCTCGACCTCGTGCCGCACGTTCTCGAGGTCCAGTCCCATCCGCTGGAGCACGTTCACGGCGACGCCCTGGCCCAGCTTGATCAGCCCGAGGAGGAGATGCTCGGTGCCGACGAAGTTGTGTCCGAAGCGATCGGCTTCCTTCCGGGCCAATGCCAGCACCTGCTGGGCCCGTGGTGTGAAACTGTTCAGGTTCTCGTCACTCATGGCGTGTGGGGTTCCAGTCCTTCTGCAGGCAGGAAAGTAGCCTGAATCTGGGCACCTTGGCGAGCCCGGTCAAAAGATCTTGGCCGGCGGCCGGACCGTTCAGGCAGGCTTGGCTGTCGCCCGGGTGTGGTCCGGGGCTGGGAATCGCTTCATGCGGTCCCGCAGCATCTCGGCCCGCAGTGCATCGCGCTGTTCGGCGTCCAGCTTCTCCGGTTGCGTCATCTGGAGATGCCAGGGCTGGCTGATGAGGAAGAGCTCGTCCACGGCCGACTTCTGGATCCCTTGGAACATGCCGAGATCGACCCCCAGTCGCAGCAGGCTGAGCTGGTTCATGGTCTCCTTCGACGCGATCACGTGGGCCTGGCTGAGGGCTCCGTAGGCGCGGCCGATCTGGTTGAAGAGCTGCCGGGGTTTCTTCTCGAGCTGGGCGGCGCGGGCGTTCTGCTCGGCCTCGATGATCTGGAGCGCGACCTTGTTGAGGCGCTCGACGATCTCGCTCTCGGACTCCCCGAGGGTCTGCTGGTTGGAGACCTGGAAGATGTTGCCCAGGGCCTCGGTGCCCTCACCATACAGCCCACGGACCGCGAGGCCGAGCTTGTTCACGGCCTGGATGATCTGGTTGATGTGCTCGGCGAGGACCAGTCCCGGTAGGTGGAGCATCGCACTGACCCGGATCCCGGTCCCGAGGTTGGTCGGACAGGCGGTCAGGTAGCCGTATTGCTCGGTGAACGCGAACGGCACCTTTTCCTGCAGCGAGGAGTCGAGGGCGTCCAGTGCCAGCCAGGCCTGCTTCAGCTGGAGTCCGGGCCGCAACGCCTGCATCCGCAGGTGGTCCTCCTCGTTCACCATCACGCAGAAGCTCTCGGCCCGGTTCAGCACGAAGCCGCTTCCCCCGCTCTTGGCGGCCAGTTCCCGGCTGATCAGGTGACGTTCCACCAGCACTTGCTTGTCGAGGGGTGTCAGCTTGTCGAGGCCGCCCGCGAAGGGGTCGGGCCCCAGCTGCGGCATCCCTGCCACGAGGGGCATCAGCAGCTCGTACGAGCGGACCCGGTCGGGCTTCTTGGCATGGCCCGGGAAGGGGATGTCGGCGACGTTGCGGGCGAGACGGACCCTGGAGGACAGGACGATCTGGTCGTTGGGTCCGCCACGTTGGCAGAACTCCTGGGGCGCAGACAGGAACTCGAGGATCTTCATCGCGTCAGGGTGTCGAGGTTTCAGGGCCCGAGGTGGTCTTCCGGGCCTCCTTGATCTGGTCACGGATCGTGGCGGCGAGCTCGAAGTCCTCCTTGGCAATCGCCGCCTGGAGCTCCGACTCGAGCCGTTGGAGCAGGTTCTGGGAGTCGACGGTCCGCTGCACGGCCGGGGGGAACTTGCCCTTGTGCTGGGTTCCGCGATGCATGCCCTTGAGCAGCTGCTCGAGGCCGTCGGCAAACACGTCGTAGCAGCGTGAGCAACCGAGCCTTCCTGTCTTCTTGAAATCCGCCTGGGTGAATCCGCAACCCGGACACGTCACCGTGTTGCCGGTAGAGGCCGTGGCCTCCTCCATCTTCTGCGAGGCGCCGAGTCCCAGAAGGACGTCGGCAATCGAGTAGACCGTGGGATCATCCGCACCCTTCTCCTTCGCACAGGCCTCGCACAGATCCACCTTCTTCACCTCGTTGGCGACGATCTGGGTGTAGTGGACCTTGGCCGCGGCCTTCTTGCAGAACTGGCATAGCATAACGCGAACTCCAAAGTCCGCACGACCCGGCCCGGCGTCAAGCGGGGGCGGAAGGAATGACGGTCCGTGGATGGGGTGGGTCGCTGGGACCTGCCGGATCAGTCGAAGATGACCTCGCCGTCGGTCTTGGTCCGCTCACGGAACTCCGCAATCAGACGCGCCGTCAACGGACCCGGTCTTCCCGGGCCGATCACCCGGCCGTCGACCTTGACGACCGGAACGATCTCGGCGGCGGTTCCCGTCAGGAACATCTCATCCGCGATGTAGAGGTCGTAGCGGGTCATATTGGGTTCGGAGGCCTGGATCCCGAGATCCCGTGCGCAGTCGAGGACCGTGTTCCGGGTGATGCCGTAGAGGGCGCCTGCGCTGAGGGGTGGCGTGTAGAGGCGGCCTTTCTGGACGATGAAGATGTTGTCCCCCGTGCACTCCGCCACGAACCCCTCGGCGTTGAGCATGATGGCCTCCTCGACCCCTGCGTTGTTGGCCTCGATGCGGGCGAGGATGTTGTTGAGGTAGTTGAGGGACTTGATCGCGGGATTGACGGAGTTGGCCAGCATCCGGGTCGTGGGTACCGTCACGATGGTCAGGCCCTCGGCGTAGTACTTCTCCGGGTAGAGCTGGATGGTGGCGGCGATGATGATGACGGATGCCTTGGGACAGCGGCGCGGATCGAGTCCCAACGTGCCCTTGCCCCGGGTGACGAGAAGCCGGATGTAGCCCTCGCGGAGGTTGTTGCGCCGGCAGGTCTCGACGGTTGCCGCCATCAGCTCCTCCGGCGTCATCGGGATGTCGAGCAGAATGGCCTTGGCCGACCAGAACAGGCGCTCGATGTGCTCCCGGAGCTTGAAGATCCGGTTGTGGTACATCCGGATGCCCTCGAAGACCCCGTCGCCATACAGGAGGCCATGGTCGAAGACGCTCACCTTGGCGTTGGCCTCGTCGAAGAACTCACCGTCGATGTACACTTTCATGCAGCGAAGACCCCAAACCTAGGAGAGGCCATGCGGCGCGTGCAAGCCGTCGCCGAACCATTCCACGGTCTGCTGGCGTTTCCGAGGAGGGGGTGCGCCGTTCGATGCGGCGGTGGTTCCTCATGAAACTGCTTGCGATGGGGCCGTCGGGACCCGCATGACGGGGTTCGTCCATGGGACCCGAATCGACCACATCGACCGAAGCGGCCGGGGCGCGTCCCGGCGTCCCGCCCCTGCTCGAGCTCTGGCGTCGTCCGCTGCCCCATCTGCGGAACGACCGGACCATCCGAGGGGTGTGTCGGGTGGTGACCTCGATCTCCCGGTGGCAGGTCCGGGAGATGCACGGTCTCGAGCATGTGGCGCCGGACCGCGACCCGTTCATCCTGGCGCTCAACCATAGCCAGCGGCCCGAGGCGGTCGTGGTGCCGACGTGGCTGTGCTTCCATCGGAGCGGTCGGATGGTGCACTTCATGGCCGACTGGAACTTCCTGCTGATCCCGGTCCTCTCGTGGGTGATCCGCCTCCACGACCCGATCGTGGTCGTCCGCAAGGATGCCAAGCCCCGTTTCCTGAACCGCTTCAAGTCCCGGTTCCAGAGCCCGCTCTCCCCGTTCGAGCAGGCCCGCGAACGTCTGGCCCGGGGACAGTCCATCGGGGTCTTCCCCGAGGCCACCACCAACCGCCATCCCTCCCAGCTGCTGCGCGGACAGGTGGGCGTCGCGAGGCTGGCCCTGGAGTCGGGTATTCCAGTCGTCCCCGGCGGCATCCGGTTCCCATCCCATCGCGGCGCCGGCCCGATCGGCGATCGGGAGACCCTGGCCGTCCAATTCGGCCCCGCCCTCCGGCCCCCGGGCATGGATCGTGGTGGCGTCTCCGCGGAGGCCGTCGTGGCGTTCCATGAACAAATCATGCGCGCCATCTCGACACTCTCCGCCAAAGAGTGGCAGCCTTCGGCCCGACGGACCAAGTATGCCGTTGTCCAAGAATGAACTGCAGGTGAGTCGGATCACCGACGAGAGTGGGCGCCGAAAGGCGCTCGAGGTGATGCGCTCAACCTATCGGGACGAGAAGCACTGGATCTCGTCGGACGACAAGCTGGTGAGCCTGGAGGAACTCCAGGACGACTCCGTGGCGTGGTTCGTGGCCGAGCAGGACGGGGCCCCGGTCGGGGTCCTCCGCGTCCTCTACGCGCCGCCCCTCGACCTGTACGCCGCCTACGGTTTCAAGCTGGTCGCCAGGGACATCGATCTGGACGCCTTTATCCGGAACAACCGCATCGCCGAGATCGGCCGGTTTGCGGTGGTTCCCACGCAGCGCGGGAACATCCTCGTCTCCGCCGCCCTCATGCGGGAGGCCGTGGCCGCCACCGTCCGCAGGTCGTTCACCCACTACATCACCGACGTTTTCGAGGGCGAGGCGCACAGTCCGTTCGAGTTCCATACCCGGGTCCTCGGCTTCGAGGTGGTGGCGACGCATGACGTCGGGGAACTGAACTGTCCCAATCGCCGGATCACCATGGTTCTCGACCTGAAGAAGTGCTATCTGCGCCTCAGGTCTTCCCGTGGATGGCTGTTCCGATATCTGACCGAGGGCTGGACCGACGAGATGCATCGTGCCCTGGGCGGCGAATCGGCCAAGCCGGCCGTGGCTGCCTGATCCGGAACAGGTGTCTGACCTGCGTGGCAACGGACCCGCAGCGTCACGGGTGGAGACTTGAAGGTTCCGGCGGGTTTACCCGAACCTTCTGCAATGAAGAAGTGGATTCGTCTTGCTGCGCTTACGGTCGTCGGGCTCCTGGTTGTCTTCCTGCTCCTCGAGCTCTACCTCGGCAGGATCGTCAAGGTGGCCATCGAGACCGTCGGCCCCCATCTGACGGGTACCCCTGTGACGGTGGAGGATGTCGACATCTCTCCCCGCATCGGTTCCGGGACCCTCCGTGGTCTGGTGGTCGGGAATCCGGCCCCCTACAAGGATCCCCACGCCCTGCGGTTGGGGGAGGTACATGTCCGTCTTGACCCAGCCTCGCTCCGGTCGAACACGGTCGTTGTCCAATCGATCGTGGTCACGGATGCCGAGGTGGCCTTCGAGGGAGGGCCTGTCCACAGCAATCTCCGCACGCTCCTCGACACGTTGAACCAGAGTGCCGGCCACGAATCCGGGAAATCCTCACACGCCAAGGATTCCACACCAGGCCGCCGCGTGCGGGTCGATGAGTTCGTGATCAGTCGGATGCGCGTGCGGGCACGCCTGAACATCGCCGGCATCGCCTCTCCGGCTGCCACACTCACCCTTCCTGAGATCCGGATGGAGGGCCTCGGCCGCAAGCGCGATGGGATCACGATGGCCGAACTGGGCCGCGACATCCTGCAGGAGGTCTACTCCAGGGTCCTGCCTGCCCTCGGCCAGAAGCCCGGATTCATCCAGGGAACCCAGGACGGGGTGGAATGGCTGTTCAACAAGACCTCGGGTGCGGTCCGGGATGCTTCCAAGGCCGTTGGGGATCTGTTCCGGAAGAAGGACGCCGAGAAGTAGGCAAGAAGGATTCGAGGACCCGGGTCCTGAGGGAGAGGCATCGGCCTCGGTATGCGACGTGGGATGGGCGCGGCGGGTTCCGATGGACCAGTGCCGGAGGGGAGGTGGGGTGGCCGACGGGACTCGAACCCGCAACAACCAGAATCACAATCTGGGGCTCTACCATTGAACTACGGCCACCAACCCGGGGAGGGACGCTACGGATCGGCCTTTTGAGCGTCAAGAATCGCCCCACACTGCGTTGGGATGCCGAGGCCGGTAAGCTGTCCGGTCGGATCTGCGTTTCCTGACTGGTCCGATGGATTGGACCCAATCGGTCCATCGGAAACCTCAGAGATCTAAGCCCGACATCCCCATGACCCTTCCCATTCCGCCTTCGCGAGGCCCTCTGCGGGCCATGTCCCTCATCGCCACCACGCTGACCCTCGGACGGGCCATCGCCGGTCCCGAGACCGTCTACTTCTTCGCCCAGCAGAGCGTGTCCAACCTCACGCTGACCGGATCGATACCCGGGAATCTCACCGGCGGGGCTGTGTGGGTGGAGAGCTACACCGAGGCGCAGCAGAGCCATGGGGTGTCTGGATTCGCGTTCGATGCCACCTCGGGGATCCTGGACTCCGCCCAGTCCCTGGTCCCGTTGCCCTGGTCCCCGTCGAATCCTGCTCCGCCCCCGGAGAACCTGACGGGGGCCAACCCGCTGGCACCCCCGGGACCGGGAATCGTCCTGGGACAGTATCAGGCCACCCCGTGGGGGCCCTTGGGATCGACTCCGGGGTTGGTCTCCACGGCGGACATCACTCGTCCCGATTTCGCCCGGGCGGATCTGCTCGGGACCGGTCCCGCCATCACGGGCCAACCGACGATGCTGCCGGGTCTCTTTGGGGCTCCGGGTCAGCAGGGCCTTTCCTTCGACTCCGTCGCGGAGGCCTCCGCAACCCAATCGACGGGATTCACCTATGGGTCCTCTGTCTGGGCGGTCTCCGGAGAGTTCACGCTCGCCAATGCGGACACGGTCAGCCTGTCGTTCGATCACCTGGTTCGACTCGTCGGATTCTCGGACGTCGATTGCGAGAGTGCCCTGGGGGAGGTGCTCATCCAGCTGGAGATCCAAGGGACGGCCGTTGGGGTCCTCTCCGAGACCGTGACGACCGCCTCGCCGGTGAATGAGACTGTCAATCTGTTCTCTCTGGCCCAGACCTTCTCGACCCCCGAACCGCTGGCGGCGGGCACCTACAGCTTCTCCATTGTGGGGTTTTCCTACGCGGAGCTCTGCACCGCTCCCGAAACGGTCGCGGGCCGGCCCATGCAGATGGGACTGTTGCTTCTGGCGGGGATGAGCGTTCTCCGTCGCCTCCGCCAGAGGCGCACCGCGGTGGAAACCCCGGTGGGGGCCTGATTCCATCGCCGGTTCGGACTGGACCGGGACCTCGCCTAGAGCAGGGAGCCCTGGTCGCCACGGGGGTTGGCCGTGACCCCGAGACGCTTGTAGGCGAGCTCCGTGACGACCCGACCCTGTGCGGTCCTGTGCAGATAGCCCTCCATGATCAGATAGGGTTCGTACACCTCCTCGAGGGTGTCGGCTTCCTCGCCAACCACGACCGCGAGGGAGTTCAGTCCCACGGGGCCTCCGTGGAACTTCGTGATCACGGCCTGGAGGATCCGCTTGTCCATCTCGTCGAGGCCATGCTGGTCGATCTCGAGGATCGCCAGGGCCTTGTCGGCCAGTTCCCGGGTGATCCGGCCATCGCCCCGGACCTCGGCGTAGTCGCGGACCCGACGCAGCAGGTTGTTGGCGATTCGGGGCGTGCCCCGGCTGCGCCGGGCGATCTCGAGCGCCCCGTGCTCGTCGAGGCTCACCTTGATGAGTCCGGCGGCCCGCTGGATGATCTTCTGGAGCTGTGCCGCGGGGTAGTAGTCCAGACGTTCCCGGATGCCGAACCGGGTGAGCAGCGGGGCGCTGAGGAGTCCCGCGCGGGTCGTGGCTCCGATCAGAGTGAACCGTGGCAGGTTGAGCCGGACGCTCCGGGCGTTGGGTCCCTGGTCGATGATGATGTCCAGCTTGAAGTCCTCCATCGCCGGATAGAGGTACTCCTCGATGGTCTTCTGCAGACGATGGATCTCGTCGATGAAGAGGACGTCGCCTTCCTCGAGATTGGTGAGGAGTCCTGCCAGATCCCCCGCCTTCTCAATGGTCGGACCGCTGGTGGCCCGGAGGTTCGCCCCCATGGCCTTGGCCAGGATGTTGGCGAGGGTGGTCTTGCCCAGTCCCGGGGGACCGCTCAGCAGGACGTGGTCGATCGGCTCTCCGCGACGTCGTGCCGCCTCCACTGCGATCTCGAGCCGTTCCCGGGACAGCGCCTGCCCGGTGAACTCGGCGAATGCAGCCGGACGCAGCGCCGCCTCCAGCGCCGTGTCGGGCTTCGTCAGGACATCGCTCACCATCCGCTCAGACATGCCCCGTCAGAATGGGTCTCCCGCCGGTGCGAGAAAAGGTCGAAGACGTTCCGATCGCTCGCCCGGTCACTCGGTGCGGATCCGGTAGAACCGGGACAGGTCCGCTGCGGGGGGATTCGGATCCGTCACCGAGTTGGTTCCGGCCTTCCCAGGAATCCCGGCGACCACCGGGCGGAACGGCGTGGTCCAATCCGTCGTCCGCTCCAGGGAGTAGGTCCTCTCCACCGGCCCGATCCAGCGGAGGGTTCCGTTCCCTGACGACGGCGGCAGCAGCCTCACGTCCAGGGGTGGAGTTCCCGCGGCGAGTTCCTGGGCGTTGGAGCGCCCATCCCGATCCGGGTCGTCCAGCGCGCCCCCCGCGAGGTCTCCGAGCCCCTCCAGTTCCCAGAGGTCCGGCAGTCCGTCTCCGTCGACATCCTCCCGGTCCAGATCGAGCGTCACCGTCTCCACCTGCAGATCGGTCCTGCCCTGCGCATGCAGCATCAGGAGGCGCAGCGGACGGGTCGCCGAGAATCCCGCAGCCCGGGCGGCGGCGGGATCCACCCGTATCCGGGGTCCGCGTCCCTCGTCGGACCATGGCGTGCCCCCGAGGCCATGGAGGGTCGGATCCACCACCCGCTGGGCGAGGTCCACCGGGATCCAGCGGCTCTCGCTGACCGGGCTTCCGGGGCTTCCGATGACCGCGACCTGGTAGGCGATCCGGGTCCGACCCACGGGAAGACCCAGTGCCGAGAGGACTATCGAGTGGACCAGCACCCGGCTGTGGAACGGGGCTTCCCCGCCCTGAGCCGAGCCCAGGGCGTCCAGGGGTTCCGCCGCAAGGAAGGAGTTGCCGAAGAGCCCCAGTCTCAACGCCAGCGTCACGAAGGTGTCGTCCGCCAGGTCCGGCACGAACCCGCCCGCATCGAATGTCGCCCGGTTCGAGTTGATCAGCAGCACGTCCGCCTGCTGGTCTCCATCGGTGTCGATCCGCACCTCGACCGCGATGCGCTCATACTGGGGTGTGGTCCAGGGCCTCCGGGTCGCCACCCCGAAGTACAGGCGCGACCGTTCCGGAGCCGGAACCGTGTGGAGGTCAGTGGCGAAACCCGCGGCAGCAAGTTCGTTCTCGGAGTCGGAGGTTCCGCCGGGATTGAAATGGTCGAGCTGGAACGTGGCGACCCGGGGGCGCGGATGCGCGGAACGGCCACGGGTTGGGATCGGGATCTCGACGACCCTGTCGTGCGGCAACCCGATCCTGGTGGCTGTGGCCTGGTGGGTGGCGATGGCGCGGGCCGTCAGATGCCACGGCAGGTGCAGCGGCAGGGGCCCGCCCATGACTGTGATTCTTCCGCTGGCCTCCAAGGGAAACCAAGAGGCTGTCCCGGGATCATTGGATGCGCGTGTCGCGGCAAAGGCCGTGAGGTCGAGATCGAGCTGGACCTCCACTCTGGCCGAGGCTCGGGCAGGCACCGTCACGGTCGTGGGTTGCAGGGTGAGACGGAGTCCCGGGACGGGAGCGTGGACTGCGGTGAGGTCCACGGTGACGGGCAACGCCCCCCGGTTGAGGACCGACAGGGTCCGATTCGTGGCGACCGATCCCGTGCCCTCCAGATGGCCCAGGGACAGGGAGACCGCGCCCGGATCGTCCGCTGCCTGGAGGATCACGAGGGTGCGCAGGGCGTCGTCGACCTGGATCCGACCACTCCCGATCCGGCTCTGGAGTCCGGGCGCTCCGGACTCATCGGTCACCGGTCGGGCGGTGTTCAGGAGCACCGCCTTCAGGGTCTCTGCGCTCCAGGTCGGTCTAGCCTGGCGGAGCAGGGCGAGGGCACCGGCCACGTGGGGTGCGGCCATCGAGGTCCCCGTCAGCGATCGCAATCCGGATCCGCTCCCGGCGCGCGCCGAAGTGATCGCGGTGCCGGGAGCTGTGATGTCGGGCTTCAGGCTCTGGTTGCCGAGGCCAGGTCCCCGCGCGGAGGTCTCGTGGATCCGGTCGGGAGCTGTCGGACCGCTCACCGACTCCGAGGCTCCCAGGGTTGCGGTGAGGCCACGGCCGAGTTCACGACGGAGCCGATCCCCGTCCGCCATGGAGATCATCACTCCCGGGATCCGGATGTCCGCGGTGTTGCCGTCGGCCCCCATTGGGAACGGAGGTCCGTCGACGTGGTTGACCAGGATGACCCCGATCGCCCCGGCGTTCTGGGCGGCCCGGATCTTGTCGACGAACAGGCACGTGCCTCGGTCGATCAGGGCGATCTTGCCCTGCAGAGCGGCCGTGTTCCAAAGGGTGTCGCAGGCGTCGGCCGGTGAGGTGGCGACGACCTGCGCGCGGATGGGCCCCACCCGGCCCAGCGGGGCTGTGAAATCCCCTTCCACCGCCGCATAGAGACCCGCCACCGCCGCGGGAGCGGTGATCCGGATCGCGCCTTGCGAGGCGTCGGTGTCGGTGGTGTTCGCGACACAGATCGTCTCGGTGATGCTGCCCGGAGTTCCCACGCTGTATCGGGCATTCCCGGTGTTCCCCGCGGCCGCGACCACGAGGACCCCGCGGGCCAGCAGCGTCCGGATCGCGGTAGCCTCGGGTCCGGCAGGGTCCGCGTCGCCAAACGGAATCGCGAGCGACAGATTGACCACGTCCATCCGGTCGACGGTGCTGCCATCGAGGTTGGGATCCACGCAGTGCTCCAGGGCCCGGAGGACAAGGGAGGTTGTGGTGCTGCCGGCCCGCCCGAAGACCTTGTAGGCAAAGAGCCCGGCCTCGGGGGCCACTCCGGGACCGACCTGGAATTGGGAGACATCCAAGCCGGAGGTGTAGGGGCCCCGGAATGCCGTGCCCTGGGTCAGGACTCCGCCTCCGGCGGCGATGCCCGCCACATGGGTCCCGTGCCCGCTCTCGGCAGGATCCAGAGGATCCGGGTCGGGGTTGGGGACCGCCGAGCCCTCGATCCCCTCCGAATCAAAATCGTCGCCCACGAAATCCGTTCCTCCGAGCACCCGGGGCGTCGGGAAGGTCCCGGGCTCGATGCGGGTCGGGTCATTCGCCGCATAGGCGGTGGAGGTCCCGGTGCCGCCGAAGGTGGCGTGGGTGTAGTCGATGCCCGAATCCACGATGGCGATCCGGGCCCCGCGCCCGGTCCAGGGTCCCGAGCTCAGCGACCAGGCCGCCTGGGCCCCGATCCAGGGCACGCTCGAGGTCAGGGTCCGACGCACGGGTCGGTCCGGGAAGTGGCCCCGGACCTCCGGGAGACCCGAGACCTCCGACACTCCCTCAGGGGTCAGGTCCAC
>CAZZKQ010000028.1:0-15217 GCA_964654875.1 uncultured Verrucomicrobiota bacterium
ACGGTCCAGCCGACCGGTCGCCTCGAGATCGAGGTTCCGGGTCCGCAGCTCCACCCCGGCCGCACCGGTCCGGGGATTGAGCGTGACGAGCTGTCCCTGTCCGCCGATGCGGACCGATCCGAGATCCTCCCCCTCGGCGACGTCGAGGCGCCACACCTGCTGCATCGCGCCCCGGACACGATCCCGGAACGTGAGCCCGTTGCCGTCCTCGTCGAGCCACCATTCCCGCGCGATCGCCAGTCCGGGCGGCTTCTGATCCCCCATGCCCCGCATCCGCTCCACCAGACGGAACGGCTTCGCGACGTCCCATCGATACACGGGGAATCGCCGCCACGCCTCGGGGTAGGTCGTCTGGGAGACGTCGACCGACGGCGCGTCCACGATCTCGACCACGCGCAGCTCAGGACGCGAGGCGAAGCCGACCCACTGATCGGGCGTCGCCGAGGGCACCCCCGCCGGATATTGCCACGATGTGGGATTGTCGGAACGGAACGAGACGAGTCGGACCGTCCACTTGCCCGGACGCACCTGGGCCTTGAGGCGCCCCTGGTCGTCGACCGCGACCGGGATCGGGCTCACCACCGACGACAAATGCCACCCCTCGGGAACAACCGCTCCCAGGTTCTCCTCACGGCTCTTGCCCGACACCGTGAGTTCGACCTCCTGTCGGAGCCACATCGGGATACCGTCCTCGACCAGCGAATAGACCTTCGTGGCGAGGTAGTTCTTCTCATCGGTCCCCGCCGCGCCGTCGCGCTTGAGCCAGAGCTGGCCGTCGGCATCCCAGGCGGGATTCGGAACCGGCTGGCCGAGCAGGCTCAGGGTGAGCACCCCGATTTCGGGAGGGATCCGGAGACGCTGCGGCATCTGGTTCCAGCGAAAGAATCCCTTCAGCCGATGAAGTCCGGGTTCACCGGCCACTGGAGCTCCCGGCACCAGCCACACGGCCGGGGCTTTGTCGCGCTCCAACACCGCGATTCCGAGGAGATCTGCCACCTGGGGGGAGTTGTGCAAAATCTTGACAGGCCAGACGTCACCGCCCCCGGGCAGCGGCACCCAGGTCTCATCGTACACGAGGACGTCCAGGGTGAACCGGGCGCCTTCCGCCGTGACCTCCAGCTCCAGCGTCGAGGGCCAAAAGCACCGATGCGTCTTCGGATCCGAATAGGGCGTCGGACAATTCCGATGCGCTTCACCCCACGTGGCCCAGGGGATCCAAGGACGCAGCACCTCCGGGATGCGGTCCCAGCCAGTGGCGGCGTCCACACGCAGACCGATCAGCAGAAAAAAGGCGAGGGCCTTGGAGAGTGACGAGGGGTTCATGGAAGGACGGCCTGGGCCGTGTGGGGAGTTAAGCGGATTCCGAGGGCGTGGAAACCCCCAAGTCGTGAATCTCGGGCACGTGACATCCCCGGGTTGATTTGGGAGCCTTCCCCATCCCATGAACCGTCCCCCTCCCCCCCGATTTCCTGTCCAGTGGGTGTCCCTCGCGGCCCTGCTTGCCCTGACTGCTGGAGATCTCACGGCCCAGACCCGGTCTGTGCGCCACTCCCCTCCGCTTCGCGAGGCCTCACCCCGCTCGGTCGGTGTCTCGCCCGAGCGCCTCGAGCGGATCGACACGATGTGCACGGAGGCCGTCCGCGACAGCAAGATCCCGGGCGTCGTCGCCCTCGTCGCCCGCAAGGGGAAGATCGTCTACCACAAGGCGTTCGGGTCGGCGGACACCACCGCGGGCCGTGCTCTGCGTCCCGACGACATCTTCCGCATCGCGTCCCAGACCAAGGCCATCACGGCGACGGCCGTCATGATGCTGTGGGAGGAGGGACGGTTCCGCCTCGACGATCCGATCTCGAACTGGATCCCGGAGTTCAAGAACCCACAGGTGTTGAAGGACTACGACGAGAAGGCGGGAACCTGGACGGCTGAACCGGCGGGCCGGGAGATCACGATCCGCCACCTGCTCACCCACACCTCGGGACTTGGCTACGGGGTGATCGATGGCGACGCGCGGTTCCGACAGATGTACGCCAAGGCGGGCGTGGTCGACCTGTTCACGACGGAGCCGGTCACGATCGGCGAGAGCGTGCGTCGCCTCGCCAAGCTTCCGCTGCACCACAAGCCGGGCGAGAAATTCACCTACGGCGAGGGACTCGACGTACTCGGGTACTTCATCGAGGTCGTGTCGGGACAGACCTTCGACGCCTTCCTGCAGACCCGTCTGTTCGGTCCGCTCGGCATGAAGGACACCGGATTCTACCTGCCGGCCGAGAAGGCGGATCGCCTGGTGGCGGTGCAAAAGCCCGAGAATGGCGGCTGGGTCCGCTACCCGGTCACGTTCTACGATCCCAACTATCCCATCCAGGGGGCCAAATCGTTCTTCTCGGGGGGCGCGGGTCTCTGCAGCACGGCCCGCGACTATGCGACCTTCCTCCAGATGTACCTGAACGGCGGTGAACTCAACGGGGTACGGATCCTGAGTCGGACGACGGTCGACGTGATCCTGGGCGAGCAGGTCGCACAGAACCTGTTTGGCGGACCGAACAAGTACTACGGCCTGGCGTTCGGGGTCGTGACCCCCAAGGGGCAGGCTGCGGGAGGCGAGGGCAGCGCGGGTACCTTCGACTGGGGCGGCTACTTCAACACCCAGTACTTTGCCGATCCCAAGGAGGGGACGATCGGCATCCTCATGAAGCAGACCCAGGGAGGGAACGACGACACCTCGTGGCGGTTCCGCCAGCTGGTCGGACAGACGGTCGACGACTGACCCCGCGCCGCACGCATGCCCGAGGGCCTGTCCCCGTCTCCGCCGTACTTCGCCTACGGGTCCAACATGGTCCTGGAGGCGATGCGGGATCGGTGCCCCACGGCGCGGGCCCTCGCCCCTGCGGAACTCCACGACTGGCGCTATCGGATCAACGATCGCGGTTTTGCGACCGTGGTGCCGGAGGCCGGGGGGATCGTCCACGGACTGCTCTGGGAGATCGACGCCCGGGCCGAAGCCGAGCTGGACGTCTACGAGGCGCTCGAGGAAGGGATGTATCACAAGACCCATCTCACCGTGGTGGAGGCGAAGGGACCGGTGACGGCGATGGTGTACCTCGCCACGGGGTCGGATCCCGGTTGGCCGATCCCCGGGTACCAGGAGGAGATCGTGGAGGCGGCACGGGGCCTGGGGATGCCGGACGACTACCTCCAGGAGCTGCGGAGCTGGCTGCGTCCCGGGTGACGCGAGGAGGGTTCCGAAGGCGTCACGGGCGCTGGACCGTCTTGGATTGGACCCGTCCCGAAGCGGGCACCATGCCCTCGCTTCCGGCGATGATCAGCCCCACGGAGACGAGGAAGCCGAGGATGAGGGGCAATGCGGCCATGGGACCGCTCTCATCGACGGCCTCCGGGATCAGGGTCTGCGCCACCAGCGCCAGGACGGCCCCACCAGCGAACGCCTCGGCCACCACGAGCAGCGGAGAAAAGTGGGCCCCGATGGTGAGGTGACCAAAGACCGCGGCGAGGCCCGCCAACAGGGTCACGGCAAGCCAGGACAGCAGGATCCGCCTCCGGGAGAACCCAGCCCGCAGGAGCATCGACGCACTGGTCGCCCCCTCGGGGACATCCGCGATGAAGATGCCCACCGCCAGCGGGAGCGAGAATTCATGCCAGCCCAAGAAGTTGCCGCCGATGACGAACGCCGCTGGGATGACGTCGAGGAAGTTGCCGAGCAGGATCGCAGCCCCCGCGGAATCCTTCGAATGGCCGAGCTCCTCGTCGAGCTCCCGCTGGGTGAGCCGTTCCACATGCTGCGAGGCGACGGAGAGCCAGCGACGGACGCCCTCCGCCTCGTGGTGCACATTGGCCAGGGCCCGCTCGTGGCCCAGTCGCTCCAGGGCCGACGACAGCGCCGGGCTTCTGCGGACGAACTCCTCGAAATCCTCCCGTCCCATCCGGAGAAGTCCGAGCGTCTCGAGGGCCTCCACGGTCGCGTTCCTGGGCTCGCCCGACAGCAGGGCCATCTCGCCGAAGGAATCCCCCGGTCCCAGCGTGGCCACCCGTTTCCGGCCACCATCCTGCTCCAGGAAGACCTCGGCACGACCGGAAACCACCAGATAGAGGGCGTCACCAGGATCGCCCTGACGGAACAAGGCCCGACCCGCAGGCACACAGACCTCGGTCACCCGGTCCGCGAACATCCCCACCTGCTCCGGAGGCAGCTGTCCCAGCACCGGGGAGCGGGAGAAGCTCTCCAGGATGCCACGGATCCGTCGCCGTTTCTCGAGCTCCAGCGACTGCCGCAGACGGAACTCGCTCCGGACGTTCCCACCCATCCGGTCCAGGAGACGGGTCCCGATCAGATACACCGTGGCCCCGGCCATGAATCCCCCGGCCACATGCAGCCAACCGCCGAGCCGGCTGTATCCGTTTTTCATCAGGACCCCTGCGGACTCGAAGGCCAGCTCGATGCTGACCGCGGCGATCAGGGCCCCGGCCCCGAAGGCAAGGACCCGACCCAGGACGCGACGCGACAGTCCATACCGGAGCCCCAGCCATGTCCCGAGCGGACCGCCGGAGGTCACCAGCAGGCCGAGGAGCAGTACGTCCAACACCATCGGAAGAGCCTACGCAGAACCCTGTCTACCGCTCCAGCTTCCGCAGATGGCGATCGAACCACACCGCAAACCGCTCCACGTCGTTCTCCCAGTCCTTCCAGCCATGACCCTGACCCGGACGCACCTCGATCTCTCCAACCCCGCCCACCGCCTTGACCCGTTCGAGGAACAGCTCGGACTGCTGCATCGGCACGAGCGTGTCCTGGTCGCCCACCAGCAGGAACACCGGCGGCACCCCGGCCCGCACGTGATAGGCGGGCGAGATGGATTCCGCGAAACGCCGCCTGGCCTCGGGATCCTGGGGAACAGTTCCGAACGCCGATCGGAAATCCTTCAGGATTCCCTCCCCGACCGCGGATTCGCCCGGTTTGCCGTAGTTGAGGAAATCCGTCGGGGGGAAGAATCCCGCCGCGGCCTGGACACCACTGCTCTCGCGGTCGATCGGATCCTTGGCGTCCACCTTCCCGGGTCCACCCCGGGTCGCCAACATCAGGGTGAGATGCGCCCCCGCGCTGCCCCCCGCTACACCCAACCGATTCGGGTCTATGCCGTATTCCTTGGCGTGGTGACGGATGAACCGGACCGATCTTTCCATCTGCGGGACGATTTCCGGGATCGTATACCGCGGGTTCGACCCATGGACGACGGCAAAGACCGTGTAGCCGTGATCGAGCAGCGGCCGGACGATCTTGGGACTGATCAGCTCGTGGGAGGAGTACCAACCCCCACTCATCACGTAGATCACCCCGAGGCCATTGGGTCGCTCTGGTTTGAAGAGATCGAACGTCAGCGCGGTTCCGTCGATTCGGCCATAGAGGATGTCGCGGGTCCGGGTATAGGGTGTGGGTTCCGTGGTGAGCGCCAGAAGCCCGAGGCAGGCCACCAGCAGAAGCATCGGGCGGGAATGGGCGAACGGAAGCGGAGACCGGAAGGCCATGGCCAAGGGTGTCGTCACAACCGCCCACCCCGCAAGACCGGCGGAGGCCTCCCAATCCCGGGTCTTGGATTCCGGTCCCTGGATGGGACATCCTCCGAGGACTCCCCACACGCCCATGAATCCCCGAACCCTTCCCCTCCTCCTGCTGACCCTGCTTCTGCCCCTCGCCGCACGCGCCGCCGAGGATCTCGTGGTCACCGACTTCGAGGGCGGATCCTACGGGGCTTGGCAAGTGACCGGCGAGGCCTTCGGCACCGCCCCCGCACCAGGAACCCTGCCAGGACAGATGCCCGTCGACGGGTTCCATGGAAAGGGCCTGGTCAACTCGTTCAACAGGGGCGACGACGCCACCGGATCCCTCACCTCGCCCGCGTTCCTCATCCAGCGGAAGTACCTCGCCTTCCTCATCGGCGGTGGCCGAAACGAATCCAAACTCACCCTCCAGCTGCTCGTCGACGGCAAGCCGGTCCGATCCGCCACCGGGCCCAATTCCCAGTCCGGCGGCAGCGAGACCCTGTCCCAGGAGTCGTGGGACGTCTCCGAGTTCGACGGGAAGATGGCCACGCTCCGCATTGTCGACGACGCCCAGGGAGGCTGGGGACACCTCAACGTCGACCACATCGTCCAGACCGACCGCAAGCCCGCCGGTCCCCGCAAGGACGTCACCCGCACCCTCAAGGCCCGACGCCCCTATCTGCAGATCCCCATCAAGAACGGGGCCCCCAAGCGGGTCCTCACCCTGTTCGTCGACGGCCAGAGGATTGTCCGCAACGACGTCGAACTCGCCCCGGGAACTCCCGACTGGTGGGCCGTCATGGACATCGGTGCCTGGAAGGGCAAGGACCTCGTCCTTCAGGTCGACACCCTGCCGGTGGAGTCCCAGGGACTCGACCTCATCTACGAGTCCAGCGTCCCGGCGGACCAGGGTTCGCTGTACAAGGAGCCGCTCCGGGGACAGATCCACTTCTCCCCGAAGCGCGGCTGGAACAACGACCCGAACGGGATGGTCTACTACAACGGCGAGTACCACCTGTTCTTCCAGCACAACCCATACGGCTGGGCCTGGGGCAACATGCATTGGGGCCACGCGGTCAGCAGGGACCTCGTCCACTGGAAGGAACTCGGCGATGTCCTGCTGCCCGACGACCTCGGACCGATGTTCAGCGGCAGCGCCGTGGTGGACTGGAAGAACACCAGCGGGCTCGGCCGGGACGGCAGGCCCCCGATGGTCCTGATCTACACGGCCGCCGGAAATCCCACCGTGCAGTGCATCGCCTCAAGCACCGATGGGCGCACCTTCACCAAATATTCCGGCAACCCCGTGCTGAAGCAGATCACCGGCGGGAACCGCGATCCGAAGGTGATGTGGCATGAACCCACCCAGCGGTGGGTGATGGTCCTCTACGTCGAGCTGCCGAACCGCGGCCACACCGTCCATTTCTTCACCTCGCCCAAACTCAGGGACTGGACCCTCGCCTCGATCACCGACGGGCTGCCCAAGTCCAACTACCTGTTCGAATGTCCCGACTTCTTCGAGCTGCCGGTCGACGGCAAGCCGGATCAACGCCGCTGGGTGCTGCTGGGCGCCAACTCCGAGTACGCGATCGGCACGTTCGACGGCACCCGGTTCACCCCGGAGCAGTCGCGTCTGCCCGGACATCGTGGACAAGGCTTCTATGCACCCCAGACCTTCAGCGACATCCGGGCCGAGGATGGACGTCGGATCCAGATCGGATGGTTCCAGACCGAGACGAAGGGGATGTCCTTCAACCAGTCGATGACGGTGCCGATCGAGCTCCGGCTCGCCTCGACCGCAAG
This sequence comes from uncultured Verrucomicrobiota bacterium, assembly GCA_964654875.1. Taxonomy (GTDB): domain Bacteria; phylum Verrucomicrobiota; class Verrucomicrobiia; order Limisphaerales; family UBA9464; genus UBA9464. Next base: position 7,357 of record CAZZKQ010000028.1, read on the forward strand.
CGGGCCGCGGATGACCTTCAACCCCGTGCGCGAGTTGGAAGGGCTGCGGACGAAGACATTCCAGGCCGATGGCCGGACCCTCCGCGCCGGGGATCCGAATCCGTTCGCGAAGGCACGGGGCGACGCCCTCGAGCTGCGGGCGGAATTCAGGCCCGGCAACGCCCGGGAAGTGGTCTTCCATGTCCGTGGGGCCAGGGTGGTCTACGACGTCGCCAGGGAGGAGCTCGTGGTCGACGGCCACAGGGCGCCGGCTCCGCTGCTCGATGGCCGCCAGTCGATCACGATCTATGCCGACCGCACCGGTCTGGAGGTGTTCGCGAGCGGAGGACTGACCTATGTGCCGAAGCCGTTCCAGCCGAGGCCCGAGGACCAATCGGTCGAAGTCGACGTGAAGGGCGGCTCGGCCCCCTTCCAGACCCTCCGGGCCTACCCGCTGCGGTCGATCTGGAAGGGGACGCGCTGAGCCGAGGAACGGCGGGTGCAGGACCGGAATCGATCAGGATTCCAACGGGCCAGTCCGACAGAGGCCAAGCGGGGCTCCGGAACGGCACCCGTGGCATGCCGGCACCGCCCCATCGGTCCACGAACCACGCTCACGCGAGGATCTGGCGGATCACCTCGCCGTGGACATCCGTCAGCCGGCGTTTCACGCCGTTGTGGTAGAACGTGAGCCTCTCGTGGTCGACCCCCATCAGATGCAGGATCGTCGCGTGGAAATCCGGGATCGTGACCTGGTTCTCCCCGACGAAGTAGCCGATTTCGTCGGAACTCCCATGGCGGAACCCGGGCTTCACCCCGGCCCCGGCCAGGAAGCAGGTGAACGCCGTGGGATGGTGGTCCCGACCCGCGACATCGATCCCCTGCGTCGCCGGGCTGCGTCCGAACTCCGTCGCCCACACGAACAGCGTGTCCTCCAGCATCCCGCGCTGCTTGAGATCCTGGATCAGTCCCGCCACGGGGCGGTCCATCGTCGCCGCCTGGGTGTCATGGTTCTCCCGAAGGTTCTCGTGTCCGTCCCAGTTGATGCGCGGACTCCCGAACGCACCGCCGTTGATCACCTGCACGAACCGCACGCCGCGCTCGAGGAGCCGGCGGGCCATGAGACAGTTCCTGCCGAAGCCCCTGGTCGCCGGATCATCCACGCCATACAGGTTGCGGATCCAGGACGGCTCACGGTCGAGATCGGTCGCCTCCGGGATGCTCGCCTGCATGCGGGCGGCCAGTTCATAGGACCGAAGGCGCGCGGCGAAGACCTGGTCCCCGGCGTGGGCCTCCGAGAACTCCCGGTTGATCCCCGACAGCATCCGGAAATCCGCCTCGCGCCGTGACGGATCGACCGCTTCGGGCGGACGGAGGTCGGCGATCGGGTCACCTGAGCGGGTCCGGAACGGCACGCCCTGGTGGTTGGCGGGAAGGAACCCGGAGGTCCAGTTGATCGATCCCCCCGCCGGCAGACCCCGGGGATCGGGCAGGACGACGAAGGCGGGCAGGTTCTCGTTCTCGGTGCCGAGCCCATAGCTGATCCACGCCCCCATGCACGGGAACCCGTTCAGCGTGAACCCCGAGTTCATCTGGAACGTGGCCGGAGTGTGGTTGTTGCTCTTCGCATACATCGAGTGGATGAAGCAGAGGTCGTCCGCGCATCCGGCGATGTTCGGGAGCAGGTCGCTGATCCACGCTCCGCTGCGCCCATGCTGGCGGAACGGGTAGAGACTCTTCATCAGCTTCCCCGGCTGCCCGAAGAACCCGAGATTCTCCCCCTTCCCCTCCAGGGCCTTGCCATGCATCCGCTCGAGCTCCGGCTTGTGGTCGAAGGTGTCGAGGTGGCTCACCCCGCCACAGCAGAAGACCTGCACCACCCGCTTCGCCCGGGGCGCAAACTGAGCCCCGCCCAGGATCCCGGCCGTCCCGGAGGCCCGGGCGGCCTCGCGGCCCATCATCCATGACAATGCGACCCCGCCGAGTCCTCCGAGGCTGCTCGAGAGGAAATGGCGACGCGGCAGGAGCGCCGACGACGGACGGTCCGGGGTGGAGGTGGACTTCATGTCAGCGGACATAGACGAATTCCGTGGCGTTGAGCAGCGCCCAGCAGAGGCTGGGGAGCCCGCGATCGCGGACCACCACCCCGGCACGATCCCGTTCCGCTGCGGTCGGTTCCCGGCCCAGCGCCAGGGCATACACCCGATCCACCGCCGCTCCGGGATCCGGACCCACCTCGCGTCGGACCCGATCGGCAAGCCGATCCGCCTGACGCTGCACGAAGGTCCCGTTCATGAGTCCCAACGCCTGGAGCGGGGTCGTGGTGACACCCCGACGCGGAGTCTTCACGGAGGGATCGGGACAATCGAACGCGTCGAGCAACGGCTCCTTCCCGGAGTTGATGTTCATGCGGTAGACGGTGCGGCGGTTGAACTCCGGATCCCCCTTGTCGAAGAGATGGTAGAACGTGGCGCCATACTCGGACGTGGTGAACGGACGGAAGCTCGGTCCGCCGTACTGGAGGTTCAGCTCCCCGCTGACCGCCAGCATGGCGTCGCGGATGGCCTCGGCCTCGAGTCGCCGGGGGGGCATCCGCCAGAGCCAGCGGTTGTCCGCATCCACTTCTGATGGACCGCCGAGCGCCGATAGGCCTCCGAGGTCATGATCCGACGATGCAGGGCCTTGAGGCTCCAGCCCGAGGCAATGAAGTCCGAAGCGAGCCAGTCCAGCAGCCCGGGATGGCTCGGGCTGCCGCCACTCCGACCGAGGTCGCTCGGGGTGGCGACGAAGCCCTGTCCGAAATGGAAATGCCAGACCCGGTTGACCATCACCCGTGCCGGGAGGGGATTCGCCGGATCCGAAAGCCACCGGGCGAAGGCCTTGCGCCGATCGGCCTCCGGGCTGTCGGGCGACAGGCCCAACCCGGCCGGAACGGTCCCCACAGCGCCGAGTGCCGCAGGAACGACCACATCGCCCGGGCTCTTCACGTCGCCACGCTTCAGGATCCGGGCCGGCGACGGCTGGGATCGCGTGCCGGCGTAGACCACCGGTCCGGTCCCCTCCGCCCGCTCCAGCTCGGACCGTGCCTCCCGGACCCGGATGAGGGCCGCCTCGCGGGCCTTTCGCCGGGACCGGGGCAGCGCGTCGAGTGCCTGTGCCAACTCGGCCTGTGTGACGGTCGAGCCGCCCGACCGGAAGGCGGAGGCGACCTCGCCTGGGGTGAGCGCGCGGTCATGCAGGGACACGCTGCGGACGGTCCCGGTGAGCCATGGGCGCCCACCGGCCTCGTGTCGCCGACCCACCACGATCCGGGCCTTGCCCGCCGCGAACACCGGCAACGCCGATCCCGGGGCATAGGCCTCGCCATAGGGCTCTCCGTTGCGGAACAGCTGGATCCGCTGATCCGCCATGAACACGGCGACGAGGTGCACGAAAGCTCCGGCCGGGGCGTCCTCCGCCGGACCCGCAAGGTCGCGGGTCCGGGAGAACCCCTCGCTGCCCACCATCCACTTCCGAGGCTGGCGCTCGGCGAAGACGATGGCGTCGAACGGATGGCCGCCCGGCATCTCCAGGGAGATCGCAGCCCCGCCGCCCTGCTCGAGGTCGGACAACGCCACCCACGCCTCCAGCGACTTCTCCCGGAGATCCCGGTCGATCGCAGGGGCCTCGAAGAAGTCACCCGATTTCGACAGCTCGAGTCCCTGCCCACCCCAGCGCGCGCCGGCTCGGAGACCGGCGGACCACTGGACGCGGTTGGTGGACCGGAAATCCCAGTGCATCCAGGGGGTCGGTCCCGCGACGGACGGCACCTCCGACCGGGAGGCCATCACCCTCCGGACCGCCTCGCGCTCGACCTCGGCCACGATACCGGAGGCCTCGTCGAGCCGACGCCGTGCGGCCTCCCGACGCGCCTCGCGTGCCTGGCGCTCCACCAGGCCCTCGACCGCCCGATCACCATGGCGGACGCCATCGAACACGGCCCGGACCCGGTAGTAGTCGGCCATCGGAATGGGATCGAACTTGTGGTCATGGCAGCGGGCACAGTTGACGGTGAGTCCAAGGAAGGTCTGTCCCACGACGCTGACCAGATCCTCCATCTCCTCCTCGCGCGTGATGGCCCGCTGGGTCGCGTTGGCCTGGGAGTTGCCGGCCTGATCCCAAGGGCCCGAGACCAGGAGGCTGGCTGCGATGATGCCGTCGCTCGTGACCGGTTCGAGGACATCCCCGGCGATCTGCTCCTGCATGAAGCGGTCGTAGGGCAGGTCTGCATTGAAGCTGCGCACCACAAAGTCGCGGTAGGGCCAGGCCGTGTCCCGCAGCCGATCGTATTCGAACCCCTGGCTCTCGGTGTAGCGCACGACATCGAGCCAGTGCCGTCCCCAGCGCTCGCCATACCGCGGGGAGGCCAGCAGACGGTCGATCCAGCGCGCCTCGCGGTCGGGTGCCGTGTCCGACAGGAATGCCTCGACCTCCTGGGGCGAGGGTGGCAGTCCGATCAGGTCGAAATACATCCGCCGGATCAGCTCCCGGGGAGAGGCGGGTGGATTGGGGGTCAGACCCTGGGCCTTCAGGGCGCCCTCGATGAAGGCGTCGATGGGATGGGGGCCCATGGGAACCTCGGGACGGGCCAAGGGCTGGAGCGACCAGTGGGATTCCGGGTTCGCGACGCGCTCCTCGGCACGCGCCCAACCGATGAGGAACAGAAGCAGCACCAGTCGGATCCACCGTTGGATCGGGAGGGACGTCCATTCTGAGGCGACGGGGTGCATCGGGGGGGAATTCCGGACGACTATGCCTCAGCGTGAATTCAGTCCCAAGTGCTCAAATCGCAGAAACCACAGTCCCACCACCCCTGCCGACCGTCCCCACGGGTCGGCACCGCCTCGCAGGGTGGGCGCTCCCGCGCCCAGGGATGCGGGGCACCGCATCACCCACCGCCTGGCGGGCATCAAGCCAACCCCTCCAATATGGCATCACCGACCGCTGAAGCCCCTCAACTTCCCTCAACTTCCCTTGCCTCCCCGTCCCCGGGTCCGTCTCAATGGGCGCCGCATGAAGGCCGCCGTGTTCCGCGCCCAGGGATCCCTCGAGATCGACGACGTCGCCAAACCCACCCCTCGTGCCGGAGAGGCACTGGTCCGGATCCAGGCCGCGGCGCTGAACCACCGGGATCTGTGGATCCGGGGTGGGCAGTATCCTGGCCTCCACTTCCCGGTCATCCCGGGATCCGACGGTGCCGGCTACGTCGCCGAGGTGGGACCCGGGGTGGAGGCCTCCTGGATCGACCGCGAGGTGGTCATCAACCCCTCGTTCGACTGGGGGCATCACGAGTCGGCCCAGGAACCCCGCTTCACCATCCTGGGCATGCCCAGGGACGGCACCCTGGCGGAATACGTGTCCGTCCCCGTGTCCCAGCTCGCCCCGAAGCCGTCGCACCTCAACTGGCACGAGGCCGCGGCCCTGCCCCTGGCGGGCCTGACCGCCTACCGGGCCGTCTGTGTCCGGGCACGCCTCCAGGCCCACGAGAAGGTCCTGATCACCGGTGTCGGCGCCGGCACCGGCCTCTTCGCCCTCCAGTTCGCCGTGGCGATCGGTGCGGTCCCGTTCGTCACCTCCGGCAGCGTGGCGAAGCTCGATCGCGCCAGGCAGTTCGGGGCGCGTCACGGCGCCCTGTACAACGTCTCCAGCTGGGCGAAGGAGTTCGGGGACCACTATGGACCCTTCGACGTGATCATCGACAGCGCCGGCGGCCCCGGATTCGGCGACCTCGTGGACATCGCGGCCCCCGGCGGGCGCATCGTCTTCTTCGGCGCCACGCGTGGGAATCCCCACGAGATCCCGATGCGCAAGGTCTTCTGGAAGCAGCTGAGCCTGCTCGGCACCACCATGGGCAGCCCGGCCGACTTCGCCGCGATGCTGGACCTGGTCAACGGCAAGGCCATCCACCCCACGGTCAGCCACACGTTCCCGCTCGACCAGATCGGCGCCGCGTTCGACCTCCTCCAGGCCGGCACCCAGTTCGGCAAGGTGGTGGTGACGTTGTGAGACGGCCGCAGGGTGTCCGACTCGGAACCTCCGGATTCCTGGACCACGGGACGCGAGCGGATCGTGGCCGGACAGGTTCCGGTTGATCTGATGCCGCAGCATGGGAAGGGTTGGCGCTTGTGACGCACTCAGGTCGCCAGTCCAGGTTCAGCCGTTTCGCCTCCAGGCGGGTCCTCTGGATGCTTCTGTGGCTGGGTCTGGGGTTCCCTCGGGTGGCCGATGCCCAGTCCCTCAGCCCCGCCTTCAGTGCCATCACCAACACCCCCCGGGCCGATCTCCACCTCGCCGACTTCCGACGTCTCGTCCTCGAGCGCAACGAGACGATCCAGATGCAGCTCCTCGAGTCGGAGGTGTCCCAGCGTCTGGCCAAGGCCGAGAAGGGCATCTTCGACCCCGTCGCGGTGGGCGGGATCGACTACATCGACAACCAGCGGCCCAACACGCGACTCGACGCCGCCCAGCTGGGGCTGTTCGCCAGCCCGGTGTTCCTGGAGCAGAACACCCTCTACAACGCCGGCATCGAGAACCTCCTCGGCTCCGGCACCAAGGTCCGCACCGGCTACGCCCTGCGCCAGCTCAACAACAACATCGGGGCGCCACAGGCCAGTCCGGACAGCCTCGTTGGCAACCAGTACTCGACCTTCCTCGGGGTGAACCTCAGCCAGCCCCTCCTCAAGAACTTCGGTCCGACCCCCACCCTCGCCCGCATCCGGATCGCCGCGATGGGGTCACAGATCGCCTTCCAGCAGTACCGACGCCAGACCCTCCTGGTCCTCGCCAGCGCCGAGGCCGCGTATTGGGACCTCTTCCTCGCCCAGGAACAGGTCCGGCTCGGAACGAAGTCGGTCGCGATCGCCGGGAAGATCCTCGCCGACAAGGAGGAGCGGGTGTCCGTGGGCAAGAGTCCCCAGATCGAGGTGCTCGAAGCCCGAGCGGGCCTCGGGTTCCGGACCGCGCGCCTGGACCAGTCCACCCAGGGGGCCTTCGATTTCGCCAGCCGGCTCAGTGGACTCTACTCCCAGGCCCTCGACCCCAGCCAGCCCCTGCCCCGGGCGGCCGACACGCCCGATCTGGTCGAGGATCCCCGGACACTTCTCGACAACTTCGAGGACGCCTTCCGCAAGAACCCCGACTACCTCATCAGCCAGCAGCGGGTCGAGCAGGAGGGCCTGCGGGTCGCCTACACCCGCAACCAGCGGCTGCCCCAGCTCGACCTCAAGGGCAGCTTCGGTCTCAACGGTCTCTCTGGCGGACCCGGGGACTCGCTGACCCAGTCGGCCACGGGCGAGTACCCGGCGTGGTCGGTAGGACTCGAGCTCCGCATGCCGCTCGGCAACACGAAGGAGCGCAACGACCTCGCCGCGGCCCGGCTGGCCAAGATGAGGGCGATCACCGGGCTCAAGGAGTCCGAGACCCAGGTCTACAACGGCATCCAGGGCGCCCTCCGCAAGATCCAGCTCCACCGGGCCGGCATGACCAACGCGGCCTCGGTCATCGAGTACCAGCGGACCCTCCTCGACGCCGAGATGGAGCGCCTCGACGTCGGGGGCATCGACGCCCGGACGCTGCTCGAGACGGAGGAGCGCCTGCATCAGGCCGAGGTGTCCCTCGTGGAGAACCGCGTGATGGAACGCAAGGCCTGGATCGAGCTCGAGGTCGTCCGCGGCACCCTCCTCGCACCCCGCGACGCCGAGGTGGCGGCCGCCGAGACCCGCCAACGGACCGAACGCCAGATCCTCAAGGGACTCCCGCCATCCCAGGCCACGGATACCAAGCTGCGGGAGAAGGCCCTCGAAACCCTCATCAACCCCGCCCCGTGATGCTCCCCGCCCGCCCC
>CAZZKQ010000029.1:0-4997 GCA_964654875.1 uncultured Verrucomicrobiota bacterium
TCCGTCACGGCCCCGTCTCGATCCCCTGCGCACCGATCCACCCGCGAAGGCAGACGGGACCACATTCGCGTCAGAGGATCCCGGCAAGGCTGTTCGATCCGCTCCACCCTCGCGGGGATGTCAGGGACGCCACGGAGGTCGTCCCTACCACGAGTGGGCGCTCCCGCGCCCAGTGATGCAGGGCACTGCATCACGCACCCTCCAGGGGCTGCGCCCCGACCCAATCCCCCGCAGACCTGCGGTCTGCGGCTCCAGACTCTCAACACTCAACTCTCAACACTCAACTTCCCCACCCCCCTACTCCGTCCGCAGCCGATAGTACTGCGCCTTCCGTGCCGGATCCGACGGGACCACCACCACCCCCTTCGCCGCTGGCATCGCCGTCCACGGACCCGACAGATCCGACGCGGATTCCAACACCGCACCCGTCGGTACCGTCAGACGCAGGCCTCCCGAGGCGTCCGCTCCCCAGGCCAGCGTGCCCAGGATCCGGAAGACCGTGGTCACCGACGCCGTGTTCCCAGCCGCATCGCGGGCGGTCAGCCGGATCGACGTGTCGCCCGGACCCACCCGCGTGCCGGCCACAGGACTCTGCTCGATCGCCACCGGCACCCCGTTGCGGTCCACCGCAACGCTCCCGTCCACCACGTTCGGCACCACCGCCTTCCACTCGGCATCCCCCACCGCCATCCCGGCCGGCTCCACCGTGACGAATGTCGGCGGGATCGGAACCCCGCCCACGGCCGGCAGTCGCAACGCCTGATCCGGAAGCTGGGCCACGTTCAGGAGGGTGATCGTCTGGTTCAACGCACCCGTCGGACCGTCCGGCCGCACCTCGATCACCGTGTCCACCCGAGGCAGATTGTTGGTCCCCCGGTTGACCTGGGACCGCACCCGAATGTCGGGCGCCTTCAAGCCTCCTGGAATGTCCACCAGATCGGTCAGGTCGACCACGTCGCCCTGCGCCGCATTGAAGTCGGTGACCACATCCCGGCCCCCGGTACGCTCGAAGGCGAACCGATCCGCTCCACCGGATCCGGTCAGCACGTTGTTGCCGGGACCGCCCCGGAGGATGTCGCCGAGGGTGCCGCCCACAAGGCGGTCATCCCCGTGACCCCCCCGGAGGCTGTTGCGGACGCCGTCCCGTCCCGTCAGCTGAACCGCCAGGACGTGGTTCCGGTAGTTCCAGACCGTGACGCCTTCCCAGCGCGACAGCTGGTAGTCCTGCAGGAGACTCCGGGTGATCGGCGGCAGGACCGAGTCGAAGAGGATGACCTCGCGGAGGGATCCCTCGAAGGGATTCGACGGCGCGGTGGCCCCGAGCGGCAGCAGGGCCCCCAGGGTGGAGAATGCGGCCTGAAGCGGAGCCGAGGAGTTCGAGGACAACGAGGCCCCCGCGTCGGGCACCTCGACCTGTGTCATCCCCTCACCTGCGGTCAGCGTGTACACGCCGGCTCCCTCGGCACCTGCCAGCGGGGAGAGGGTGATGCGACCGGGCTGCCGGGTCTGGAGATACCGCACGCCGCCGGTCGTCTGGACGTCCACCTGGAGGTCGCTCATCCGGAACAGCGTCTGGTTCGATGCCCCGCCGGAGTCGGCGTCGAATGCGAGGAATGTCGTGAACCGCGGCACGGCCAGGCCCTGGTCGTCGAGATGGAAGAACCGGCCTCCCTCGAACCGCACCTGTCCGTTCCGCGACAGCGGCTGGGCGGCTGCCAACCCCTGATAGGCATCGCGGGAGAACTCGTTGCCCGACAGATCGGTCCAGTCGGCCATGCCCCAGCCCTCGGGGGCCACCGTCCTGGAGTCGAGCCACACGGCCGCCGGAACGGCCAGCCCCTCGGCCGGGGACAGGCCCTCGAACCGCAGCGGGAACCGCACCGGTCCGTTGGTCTGGCCCGGGGTGGCGTCACGGAGGTCCACCTCCACGACACCCGAGCCGAAATCAGGCGACACCCGGAGATCGACCCGGCCGTCGAGCATCGCCTGGTAGGGGAACTCCGCGCCGCGCACCACCGGGACGCCGTCGAGGCGCATCGAGAGGCCCGCCGCCGCCCGGGCGACCGACACCTTCAGGGTGTTCGCCCCGGCGGTCCCCAGGCCGACGACATCCAGGACCAGACCCGCCGTGCCACCCACCGGCACCTGGAAGGCCGTCTCGAGGATGAGCGGGGTCGTGTTCGGCACCTTCGGATCGGTCCCCCGCAGGAACTCCTGGCGGTTGGACAGCGCATCATTGTCGGGATCCAGCACCGCGTCGGCCGCACTGAACTTGTTCAGCCCGTTCTGGTCCTCCCACCAGTCCGGAGCCCCATCCGCGTCCGAATCCTTCTCGACCCGAGCCACCTGCAGATCCACCTGGAACTCCTGCCCCCGCTCCCCGCTGCCGATCAGCATCCGACGCACCTGCGCGGGATCCAGCAGCTGCATCGGGGTCCCGTCGAGGGTCAGACTCTGGAGTCCGAACCGGACCGGGGCGGCTCCGACGACCATGCTGGTGCCGGACTCCACCGCATCGGGCTGGATCCGCAGGGGAATCGACAGCCGATAGGAGTACTCGCCGGTCCGCCCCACCCGACGCAGCGTGGTGGTTCGGGTGACCGTCTGCTGCGGGTGGGTGGGATGGACGAGAGTCACGCTGAGCGACCCCGAAAACAGCTGGCGGGTCGCACCGCCGGACAGGTTCACGACCTTGCCGAACAGGACCACGTCGGGCTCGGTGATCGTATCGGCCTCGAGGCGACCCGACAGACCGGTGATCCCCACGAAGGCGACCAGGGCGAACGCCATCGACGAGGTCCGGCGGACCCAGGCCCATCGACCCAAACGGGCAAGGACACCGGCACCGGCCGGCTCGGTCGTCTGCTGCGGGGGATTCTTCATGCGACTCAGGAACTGGAGGTTCATCGGGACTCGGAGGACAGAGACAGGGAGGGACCGGAACGGCGTGGGGGGGGCGACCCGGAGGAGGAGGTCGGAACGACCCCATCGGAGGAAGGACAGGAGGAGTGGGCGCTGGCAGTCCATCGGCATCACATCCCCTGGTTGGAGTAGGTCTCGAGGTACAGCTTGATGTCGGTCACCGTGTCGATGAACCGCGTCAGGCCGGCGTCGGGATCCGCGTTGAGCGTGGCACCCGGGAGGATCAGCACCCATTGGGTGTTCCAGACGGAGCGCCCGTACAGGCGGCTCGAGGAGTTCCAGTCGGGGGTCAATGGCGACAGCGTCATGTCGTCCACGCCCGTCAGGCCATCATCGGTGATGAACGCCCGGGCATCCCCGAACCGGATCCGCTCGGCGTAGTGGCCGTCGAGTCCGTTCATCGAGGGCTGGTAGAACGGGTCGGCGAGGCTGGCGGCGTTCAGGTTCTCCGGCACCGGGATGCGCTGACTGAGCACGTTCCAGGTGCGCACGGTGGGCTCCGCGGTGTCGGAACAGTACTGGCGATCCAGTCCAGCGGGCACGAGGTAGAAGCGGGGGCTGACCGAGAGCTGGGGCGCGGTGAGCCAGGCATCCTTGTCATAGCCAGGGAACGCCGCGGTGAAGGACCGGATCTTGGTGCCGAAGTTGGCCGCGCTGAAGGCGTGGTCGAGTCCGCTCAGGGGCTGTCCGAACAGGTTCTTGCCGGGGGTGATCTCCGTGGAGAACCGGATCACGAGACCCGGCTGGGGCCCCATGGCGCGCGGGGCGAAGGGCCGGCAGAGGTTGCGGAACTCGGGCACCTGCCAGAGATCCGCCACACGGGTCGCCGACAGCGCCTCGCGCCAGCGGGCGTCGCTGGTCGCCGACGGACTGATGCGCATCATCTCGCTGCGCAACGAGACGATGTTCGCCTCGCCCAGGCTGTTGTTGAGACCAAGCTGGCCTTGGAGGACGTCGTAGTCCCGCTCCACCCGGTCGAGGATGTCCGAGAGGCTTCCGAAGTCGCGGGTCTTGACGAGGCTGTTGAGGAGCCCGGTCGCCGACGCGGGGTGATTCTCGGAGAGGCTGGTCTCGTAGTCGTAGGTCTTGATCGCCAGCCAGACGTGCCGGGCGGCGTTGTCGAGCAGCCGGTCATATTTGCGCAGCGCCTCGTTGTGATTGATCCGGGTGACGAGGTCGGCATAGCGGTTCCGCTGGGCCTTGGCGGCGATCTGCAGGTTCAGGGCCGTCCGCTCCGCCTGGAGCCGGTCCGCCTCGGCGATGACCTTCCGCACCTTGTCCGACGCCATGTGCAACCGCTGCAGGGGTGCGGTCAGGGCCCCGATCTGGACCTCGGAGTTGTTCAGCTCCTTGGACAGCTCGAACAGGGAGGCGAGGAATTCGTTGTAGAGGGAGAAGGTCTCCTTGCTGGAGCTCTCGATGATCTCGGTGATTTTGAAAGACAATTCCAGGGTATTCCCGAAAAAACTCTTTGCGAGCTTCTCCCCATTAAACGCGGTCTCAGTTACAGCCTCCATCATCTCCAAACCGCCCTCCACCGGCGCGAGAACATCACCACCAACGGCAACCAAGTTATCGGGAATGGATTCTCTTGCCGCCTCCCCCAAATTCTTAGATTCCTTCGCGGTCGTTTCAATACTTTCAAGAATTGTTTTTATGTCAGAAATCAATACCGCAATGCCGATCTTCAAATCCTGATAATACGCCTTGAACTCCATCTGCCCCTTGATCGAGACGAGCTTCTGCTGGGTGTCGTACGTCATCAGCGACACCGTCTCGGTCCAGCTGTTGTAGGTCTTGAGGGCCAGATCGACGTCAATCTGGGCGGCGAGCATCTCGTTGAGGGCGGCCTGGACCTCGCCCGGGCTGCTGCGCCGGCCCCAGTCCGGAGGAGCCTGGAAGGCATATTCAGACACCTCGACGATCGGCAATGAATTGCTGATCACCGTTTTCCCCGACGCACTGACGTTCGGGTTGGGATTGAGGAAGATTGAGGAGAACGTGCTGTCGGTATTGAGGTAGAGGTTTTCGAAGAGTGTATTCCCTGTGGGAGGATTAAATCGCCCATCCAAGTC
>CAZZKQ010000029.1:5097-15143 GCA_964654875.1 uncultured Verrucomicrobiota bacterium
AGAGGTTTTCGAAGAGTGTATTCCCTGTGGGAGGATTAAATCGCCCATCCAAGTCCGTGGAGACGAAGTCGACGGAGAAATCCAACTGGTTCGCCCGGCCCTTGATGTCGTCGAGCGAGCTCTGGAACACGAAGCTTCCCAGCAACACCGGGGTGATGTTGGTCGGGGACATCGCATCGATGTACATATAGGTCAGCGTGTCCGGCCCCGTGTAGCCCTCGGCGAAGACCTTGCCCGCACCGATGGCCCCGGCGTAGGGCGTGCCCAGGAGCGCGATGAGGCGGTTGCGATAGTCAATATCCTGTCGGATCGCCTCCTCCTGCAGACTGCGGGTGTCGTCTGAACGCCGTCGCAGCTGCTGGTCGGCCCGGCTGGCAAACTCATAGGCCGCCTGGGCGCTCGCCACCGCCTTGCGGGCCTTGTCGAGACTCTGACGGAAGGGCGGCATGCGTTCCCAGGACATGCCGTTGTAGTAGGGGTCGGTCTGGAACGCCATCGTGTCGGCATCCAGTCCCAGCGGATTCACCCCGCGATTCGCCTGGTCGACCAGCAGCTGGACCTCCGCCAGGCCGGCCGCCACCGACCAGACCTCGGCACTCGTCGCGTTGCGATCGATCCGGTCCAATCCCTCCTCGGTATTGTTTGGCGGCGCCGGGGTGACGGCATTGGCGGTCATCCAGTCGAACCACGCCCCCTGACCCACGCGACGCGACCATTCCGAGACCCCCCAGGCGCGGGCGGGCTGGGCCACATCCTCGTACCCCTGCCACTGCCCGTCCGGGTCGTTGACATAGGCCTCCCGATACGTGGCCTTCAGCAACGCGGCCCCGGTCCGGACCCGGTTGCCCGCCGCCGTCGCCAGTGACTTCTCGTCGAGGTAGTCCACCGGCAGCACGTTGCCGAGCAGCGAGTAGAGCTCCGATCGGGCCAGCCACTGGTAGCCCGGACGTCGCAGCAGCTCGTAGTGCATCTTCACCGACGACAGGTAGTGACCCCAGGCGTCGCCATGGCCCATGGGATAGAGCAATGCGGCGTCGGACTCGTCGATGAGCCCGTCGTTGTTGGCGTCCTGGATGTTGTAGTTGGCGTTGTAGGCGGCCTCGCCATCGGCCTTGAAGTAGTTCCAGAACAGCCGGTTGTAGACCGGGTAGGCCTTGAGGAAGTCGGTGCCCCGCAGCAAGGCGAGCTCCTCCTGGAGCGGATTGGCGACGGCGTTCTTGAAGGCGAAGAGGGAGGATGGCAGCGGTGTGGAGTCGTCGGCCGACTGCGGCACGACCCAGTTCTGGGCATCGGTGAACGCCTCGCTGCCGAGCAGCTCATACAGGAACGCCAGCCGCGTGGCGGCGAGCAGGACGGCCTGGTCGGTGCCGGCGGTGTTGTTGTTGTTGGCCGTCAGATCCTTCGCCCGCTGGAGCACGGTCTCGTAGAGCTGGATGAGCCCGACGTTCTCGATGGCGTCCTTGTCGGAGTTGAGGGCGACGGCCCCGTTGTAGGGGGCGCCCGCCGCCTGGAGCAGGCTGCTGTAGGTCGCCGGCGCCGAACCGCTGAACGTGGCCGAGTACCGGGCCTCGTACAGGTTGATCTGGTCGAGCACCCGCTTCACCCACCCCATCACGAGCTGCGGCAGGAACCGTCGGCTGCCGTCGGCCTGCAGCTGGGGGGAATTCGCCGCACCTGCCCACTGGTAGGGTGCAGGGGTACCAGGGGTCCAGTTGGGGTTCGTGTCCACCGGTGAAACGAGGCGCCAGTCGCTGTTGTCTGTGCCACCCCCAGAGGGCAGCTCACTTTGGGCCGCATAGCGGACAAAGAAGAACGTGTCGGCGAGCGTCAGATCCGGACGTCCGGTGAATGTGATCGCGTTGAGACCCAGTCCCTGCTGGTAGATCTGCCACCCGGAGGCGGTTGGACTGGTGGTGTCGTCGGGCGACGAGATCTGGTTCAGCGGTGTGACGGAATGGACCCACCACTGATAATAGACACCCGACGGGTCGCCGCCGAAATCAGCGCTGTGGCGCAGGTCGACCTTCTCGCTGAAGGCATCCTGGGGGGTGATGACCTGGATGGATCCCCGATAGCGGTCCGGGACCAGCTGGAGGATGTGGAGGGTGACGGCCCCTGTGGCCTTGGGATCGTTGTTTTCGACCACAGTGATGTAGTTCGTGCCCGTGGTCGCCAGCGAGTTCGCGGACGCGACCAGCGCGGATCCGATCCCAAGGCTGCTGATCGGAACGGCGTCGCCCACGCCGTTCTCAAACCCCGAGGGGGACGAGGGGTCGGTATTGGGATTGCCACCCGTCAGATGGTAGAAGCCGATCGCTGCCTGACCTTTCGGCGTCGTCACCACACCCTGACTGGATGGGGTCTGGGTTGCGGCATTGAGGCTGGTGATGGCCGCACCCCATGAGGTACTCGATGAATCCAACCCTTGCAGTGCTGAGAACTCGTTGGTGTTGAGGATATTCGGCTCCAGCACGTAGGGCTGGACCGGTGTCTGGGTGAGGTTGGGGGCACCGCTCTCGAGATTGTTCAGTCGCCCGCGCAGGACGAGTTCCCCGGCTAGGCTGTCATAGTAGAACCGTTTGGAGAGCGAGCCGGTCAGGGCGCGGAAGTACCAGCGGGAGCCGACGACCATCACGGCGTCAGGGTTGGACGGCTGCAGTGAGGTGGGGATATCGGTCTTCGCGATGGCCGTCGACACCAGGTCGAGCGGACGGGTCACCCGAGTGGAAAGAGTCGTGATAGACCAGACCCCATCACTAGGGGCATTCGTGGTCAGGATCATCGAGGGCGTACTGGAGTCGAACACGAGCTCGGCCGAGGCCCAGCTGAGGATGCCCGGAAGGCCGGGGTTGGACGGGTGATCCGACCGATATTCTCCACCAGGATAGGTCAGGGTCTCGCCCCGCTTGAGAGCGGGATACGCCGTGCGCCAAGAAGCGTTGTAGATCGAAGCGACCGGGACGGCAGTCGAAGTGGTGAAATTGTCCGGAGCTCCCTGTGTGGCCCCCAGAGGCATCCAGGCAATCGGCGTGCCGGTAGGCTTCACTGTGTTGCCCATCGAGAAGTCCGACCGCAGCGGATACCAGTAGCGCTCGAAGAACTGGGCTTTGAGTCCCTCGGAATCCAGGGCTTTGTCCAACCCGGAAACCACCCAGTGCGTGCCGGCACGGTCCTGCCACAGGATCCGTTGGGCATTCGCCTTAGAGCTGTCTGGCAACAGATTCCCCCCCACGGTCAGATTCTCCCCCTGGTCGTTGGTCAGCCGGACGTTCCCGATGACGAGGTTGAGCGGATAGGGCGGGACCACAACGTCGCCGGCGAAGGCCTGGTACAAGAAACCGTAGGAGGGATTGGCGGGCTGGGCGACCGGGGTCCCGTCACTGGCAAAGGGCGTATGGGTGGTCGGATCCACGGCCGGGAAACTCGTGGCACCCGTGCGGATACCCGCCACCACATAGGCGACCATCCCATAGGTGTCGTTGACGTTGGTGGCGGTCAGATCCTTGTACTGCACGAGCACCCACGGATCGGAGGTGTAAACGTATTCAGAATCTGCATCACTGGTCTTCTTTACCTTTGTTTTGATCTTTGTGTTGATATTTGTCTGCAGCGCGAAGACGGCGTTCTGCCCCCGATTGAACCGGGCATCCCCCGTGAGCGCGTAGGCCTTGGAAGGCGCCACCAGGGCGTGTTCCTCGTTTGGATTGTATCCAGCCTTCTTGGAATCGGGCTGGTTGTAGACCGTGAGGTCGCCGTAGCGGGCGGGGTCAAAAAGGAGCTGGTAGTTCGGCCGGTCCGTGGCGATGTCCTGTCCGACCCCCTCGCTCCCCATCTGGCTCGAGATATAGATCACCGGCGCCGTGGCAGCGTCCGGATAGTCGATCGTGGTGTACGTGGTGGTGACCGACGTCAACAGGGCCGGGGGTTCCCCGGACACGCCGAGACCGGCCGCGTTGTAGTACCAGGCCACCGACAGATTCCAGATCGGGGCTGGGGCCGTCGTCGGATTGCCAGACCCGTCTGTTCTGACATTGGAGTTCACCGGGAAGATCGGCCCCCAGGACCCCGGATCGGCAGCGGGGTTGTAGACCCCCGCGTTGTAGTTGGCGACGGGCTTGGTGATATGGCCGGAGCCCAGGCCTGCGAGGTCGTCCGCCGACCGAAGCCGCTGGCCGACGACGGCCGACGCGGTGTTGGCGGTGTCGGTGGACTGCACGACGCGGACCACGACGCTTTCCTGTTCCAGGTTGCCGGTCGCCACGCCGGTGGGACGGGTGGTGAAGACGAGCACCGACCGGTTGGACACCGAGGTCTCCTGGAAGAAGCGGCTTTTCGTGAAGGTCGCGGTATTGCGTTCCGCGAAGGCCAGTTCCTTGATGAACCAGTTGTCCCCCTGGGACACATCGAGATCCGCCGGATAGGGCCGGCTGGGGTTGGGGGAGACCGCGTAGGTGTAATGCGCCCCCGGAGCCCCTCGAAACGCCGAGGCGAGGGCCGGGTACGTGTTCGTGTAGCGGTGGTTCTGGGAGGGGTTGGCCTGGGACGGATTCCCCAGCCGGAGCCCGTTGGCCCCTTCCCATCCGAAGAACCCTGAGCGCACCTCGGTCTCGGTCGGGAACGCGGCCGAGACCTCGATCGTGTTGGTGTAGCCCTTGCGATCCGGCCACGTGAGCGTGAACACGCCGGGGCGGGTCGGATGCCACCGACGTCCCACGAAGTCCCAGATCGACTCCGTGCCGCTGCCGCCCGGTATGGTCCCATCGGCACCGCTGGAGTTCCGCGACGCCGTCGGACCGGCGAGACTGAGAGCGAGATCCACCACGCTGTCGGGCAACGGGGGCACCAGCTGGGCGTTGAGTGCCGCCAGGGAGGAGACGTCGAGCCCGACCCCGATCGGCAGCTGAACCCGGTGGACCGTCCGGTCAAATTTGAGCACCAGGCTCCCGGCACCGAACACGCCGGGGAACACATACGCCCGGGCGGTCTGGTTCCGGTGGAACGCGTCGATCAGGTTGTCGAGGCTGATGTCCCCGAAGCTGTTCAGGTTGCCGGAGATCCCGGACAGGGTGAACCGACGGTCCGCCGTGCGGTAGATCGAACCCAGCGTCAGGGGTTCCCCCTCCTTCAGCCAGACCTCCAACACCTCCACGACCCCCCCGCCGAGCGTTCCGGAGGTCGGACTGGTCTCTCCGTCGACATTCGCCTCGACCACTTCTCCCCGGAAGAACGGGAGCTTGCTCACCAGACCGATCCCGTCGGCGTCCGAACACGACACGCTGAGCTTGAGCTGGAACTGCTTGTCCCAGCCCCAGAACACCCGGCGCCAGTCGTCCAGCGGCGCCTTGCCGATGGGATCGACGCTGACCGTGGTCCGACCGGCGGCGCGGGCGACTCCGAAGCGGAATCCCGGGAGGATGGCGGCCTGCATGGTGGAGGCCGAGGTCCCGGCCGGGAACAGCCCGTGGAAACCCTGGGCCTGGAGGGACAGACCGCGTCCCTCGGTGGACGGAACGCTCACCCAACCCGCTTCCAGAACGTCGGACGCCGTCGGGAAGAGCTGGGCGTCCGGCAGCAGTTTCCCATTGGCGCTCAGGGACAGCCCCGCCTCCCCCTCGGTATTCAGCAGCCACGCCTCGAGTAGATGACTTCCCTGCGTCAGGTTCGTGGTCAACGTCGCGTCGGGGCCGTTGATCATCTTCTCGAGGACTGGCTGACCATCCAGCCACAACTGTGCGCCATTGCCAAAAGGAGCTCTCAATCTGAGCTGCACCGATTGGCCCTGGGGCAGCACCCAGCGCGTCCGGTAGTGCCAGGCATTGGTCGCTGGACTTCCCGGCGGCGCGGGAATGGGGGGAATGAGGTTGTTGGTCTGATAGCTGTCGTGGACGGAATACGTGCGGAACAGATCGGCAAAGGTGGTGACCGGGTTGGGTCCGGTGAGGTGGTCAACATGCACCCCGTTGACGCCCTTGACCGTGGCGGAGTCGAAGGGCAGCTCCAGAAGGACGCTGGGATTGGTCTGTCCAAACTGCGCGGTGGCGAGCGCGGTGTAGAGCGTCGGACGGTCGAGGGCCTGATTCCAGACCCGGACGTTGTTGACGCCGCCGGAATACAGGGCGGCCACCGCGGCACCGGCCGCACGGGCGCCGACCACCACAGTGGTGTCACCGGTGAAGGCCGACAGGACCGGTCCCTGCTGCACCACCACACCGTCGCGGTAGATCGAGACCTGGTTGCTGGCCGACTGGTTCACCACCGCCCAATGGTGCCAGGAATCATCGGTCCACTGCGGCTGAGCCGCGATGCGATTGGCCCCATCGGATACGAAGAACGCCCCGTTCCCGCCGAACCCGGCGAGGAGTCGCTTCCCGGCGCCGTCCTGGGAGCCGAGCCCCAGCACGACCTGGTCGTTGGTGGAGGTCGTCCGGTTCCGGCGCGCCCAGAACTCGACACTGTAGGTCGCGGTCGACGGGGTCAGCACCGTATTGGTCCCGGAATCCCCGCGAAGGTGGTCCCCCTCCCCCGAGAGCTCGAGGAACCGCTCGGGCGAACCCGGGGCGTTCTCCATCACATAGCCGCGGGCCGCGAATCGGACGACCGGTTGGACCGCGGCCTGGACCGACTGATAGACGATGGAATCAAACCCCGTGTCCCCGGGTGGATGGTACTTGCGGCCCAGGGTGTCGACATGTGCGGAGTCCGTGATGTCGGTCGGAGAAAGGCCATCGTTGGCGGACGTGCCGGAGTTCACCTCGGCCAGGTTCTCGACCACCCAGTGCCAGGTCACGGTGGTGTCGCTGTCCACCGTGAGGCGGCTGCCGTTGACGACACTCGAGGGAGTGGATCCGGGCGAATCCACCGTCAGGGGAGTGTCGGCCAGTCGGGCCCGGTAATGGGCAATGGAGCCGATGTTGTCCGGTGTCGGGTCCAGCTCGCGTCGATAGCGGTCCAGATAGACATACTGGGGCGCCTGGAGAGTGAACTGGGTCTGGCTCAGGACCTCCTGGGTCCCGGCCGGCGGCGACACCTGGGAGCCGCCGTAGGCACTGACGACCTGCAATCGCGACGCGGTGCCGCTGATATGGAGGTGGTTGATCGCCTGCTCGGAATGGTACTGCCCGGTCCGCCCCCCCAGGATCATCCGCCAGTTGGTGCCCGGCGTGTAGGGGATGGTGTTGGTGTAGGCACTCCCAAGGAACTGGAACATCAACGTGGACAACCCGCCCGGATCGCCCGAAGCCGGAGGTGCCAGGGTGATGACCACCTCGTTGAAATTCGTCTGTCTGGCGAGGGTGTTGAATGTGTCGTTCAGGTTGATCGACCTCAGAAGCTTTCCGTACCAGTAGATGCCGATGCCCGGAATCCAGTCCGGATCCGCCGGACTCGTGTTCCGGTAGGTGTCGAACGCGACCGCCAGTCCGTTGGTGATGCCTTTCTCGTCGGGCAGATCCCTGTTGTCGATGTTGGGCCCGAAGTTGAAGCTCACCCCATCGGCCAGCGTGCCTCCACTGTTCCGCATCCGGAGACCAAACCGGGCCGTGAACCCCGTGATCGGCGTCTTGGGCAGGGTGTCGATCACGATGCTGCCATTGGTCCACGGCACGTCCGGGGTCAGAAGGAACAGCCCGTTGTTCCTCGCCGCCGCACCATTGAAGTAGATTTCGCTCGGCGGCTCATTGGTCGGGGAATAGTCCAGCTCGAACGCCCGGAGGGGGGTCGCTCCGACAACGGCCAGGAGGGCCCAGAGCGCCAGTCGATGGATCCAGGGGACGACGGTCATGCAGTTCATCTTCTTCGGAGTGGACGGGATAAAGGGATTCATCGGAGGGCCTCCACACGGCTCACGCGTTGCAGGACGATCCGTCCCCGCGCCACCAGGCTCCGTTGGGCCAGGCCTGTCGTGACCTCCTCGTAGGTCCCGGACAGCTGGCCCGAGCCCGGACGGTAGTCGGCATCAAACTGGAGAGTGAGCGCCCGGGTGAGGCTGTACCCCGCCCCGTGCTGCGGATGGTAGGCGTGCCGGAAGGGATTCGTGCGGTGGTACGCGTCGAGCCGGAGCGGCGCCCCGGCGGGGGTCGACACCGTGCTGGACGGCCCCAGCGTGCCGGTCAGCGGCCACGACCGGTGATACACCTCGTTGAGCGTCGTCGGACGTGTCTCCTGGATCTCGAGATAGCCCGCCACATCGGCATCCGTCACCCGCGAGAGGTCGCTGCCGTAGCCCTTCCAGGTCGCCACAGACTGCAGGAAGGTGGCCGACTGGGCGTTGGTGCTGTTGTTCCGGGGCATGTCGAATGTGACGGTCTCATACCGGATGCCCACCTTCTTCCCGCCGCGCTGCTCGATCCCCTCGAAATACGGGATCTGCGACTCGTCGAGGATCAGCACCTCCTGCGGGAGCACCGACGGATCCGCGGTCTTGGTCTGCATCCGCATCGCCTGCGCCAGCAATACCGGGCTTCCGTTCGTGCCCACATGGATCAGCAGCCGCAGCTGGGCCGAGGAACTGACCGGGCGGATGGGGCGGTTGGTCTCGGTCAGACTGATCACATCGGTGACCGTCACCGTCCCGAGCCAGAGTCCTGAGAAACTCGCGGCGTTCGCGACCGGCTGATCGACCGGGGGGACGTCGGCATTCACGGCCGACACCGGCAGGTGGTAGGAGACCGATCCGCCGTCGAGGGCCACGTCGATCCGATAGAGCTGCTCCCGGACGTTGCCGCCCGATGTCCAGTTCCGGTCCATGCCCAGGGTCACCGTGCGGGACTCGCCCGGGGCCAGCGCGCCGATCGTCCAGGAGGTCAAGACCCCCTGCCCATCCGTGCGCCACGCCAGCTGGTCCGGCACCCGTTCCACCCGGAACAACCGAAGGTCCTGGTCCGACGCGGCCGTCACCTTCGTCAGCGTCACGGTCCGCGACGGACGTCCCGACGGCTCCAGGCTCGACAGGGTGAGTTCGGCGGGATTGAGCGACAGGGTACCGGTCTGGGCCAACGGGTTGGGCACAACGACGCTCGGCGGGGTCGCCCCGAAGTCGAGCCCCCCGAGGGTGGCCCCGGGGAAGTCGACCGAAACCGGACCGCCATAGTGGAGCGCCACGAGGTCGAACGGCACCGAGATCCAGTAGGCACGGCCGGACTCCACCGGATCACTGGGTGCCACATCCTCCCAGAGCCCGGTCGCCGGATTCATCTTCTGGATCGGGGAGCCAATCGTCGTCGGCACGAAGTCAGCCACCCCGGCGCGGAGCAGCGACCCGAAGGTCGGGCGCCCCTGGACGCTGAATCCAGTGAAGTTGTAGCCGCCACGGACCCAGGTGGGACGATGGAAGCGGACGTTCCCGGTGAGGGCCAGGGTACCGGCCGGCGCTCCCGGGGTCGTGGCGCCCGTGGTGGCACTGACGTGGAGGAGATAGGCCCGGCGGCCGATGACGGTGACCGTTCCGGACTCCCCGGAGGCCGGGGTCCGTGACCAGACGATCCAGCCGGCCTGTCCGTAGAGCTTGCTGGGATCGGTGGAGAATTCCGCGGTGCCCACCGGCAGGGACTGGACCGCGACCTGGTCGATGTTGAAGTCGGGGGAATTGAAGACCTGGTCCGCCGTCTGGAGCTGGCCTTGGGCGTCGCGTGGCTCCACCTCGAGCCAGACGGCATTCCAGCCCTGTTGCAGGGTGAGGGTCTGGGTGAGGGTGGCGGCCGACGCGGAACCGGTGACCAGACAGGTGAGGACGGCGGCGACGATCGCCCGGAGGCTGGAGACCCAGTAGGGACGCCGGAATCCCGATGGTTTTTGAAGAGAGCGGAGGCGGTTCATGGTCGGGTCTTCTGCGGAACTGCCGGGCTGGAATTTCCCGACACCTTCTCGAAACTCGACACTACTTCAGACCCGACCGATCCACCAAGGACGGCATCGGGCTATTTTCGGGCTATTGGGGGGGGCGGAAAGTTGAGAGCTGAGAGTTGAGTGTTGAGGGCCCGGGGCTGTGCTCCGTCACGGCCCCATCTCGATCCCCTGCGCACCGATCCACCCGTGAAGGCGGACAGGGC